>NZ_BOLU01000008.1:0-67828 GCF_016861825.1 Lacticaseibacillus sp. 866-1
TGCTTGTGAGTGTTAATCTGAGAGTGGGTCATGAAGATTCCTGCTTTCTTGTCTGGTTGCACTAACAAGAATAGGTCTTCATGGCCTTTTTGGTCTAGTCGCTAAGGTGTTGCACTTGAATTGTAAACTGGGGTGCTGATCATAGTGTTGTTAAAGCGCCGTAAGAAGCAATAGTTTTGGGTGTAGCCTGGCATTGGCGTCGTTGACGCAGATTGCCAGGTTTTGCTATAAGAGTGGAGAGGAGGGGGGATTATGAGCATACGCTGGCAAAAATGGCTTTTCATGCTGATTGGGTCACTACTGTTTGTGTTGTCATGGGTCGCATCGGCGCCGACGCGGGTTGAAGCTGCTGACTATGACGATTTTACCGTTGCAAGTTATGGAATCCCCACAGACGTCATCCAAGTCATGCTTAATAACAGCATTGACCAGAATGGCAACCTCGCTTCAAAGGATTTTAATACGGGAACCCTCACAGTCGGTGACGTTGAGAATTTCAAGACGATCAGCTTGGCAGATATTACCTATGACGCGGATGGAAATATGGTCTCTGGCGACCCAGATGATCAGCCGACTGACGATACCGTGGTCGCTACGGCAATCAAAAATGCGGTTGATTCAGGGTCAAAAGACAACATTGATCTTGCTCGGGATGGCTATGCGCAGAACACTAACGATGTGGTCACGGTCGGTTCCAGCAACGAACCAGCGACATTATTGACCAGGACGATTACGATTGACACTCATGTCGAAAAGCCGTGGGTCAATCTGCTATTCCAGATTGTGGCTAGCGCAGATAACGCAACGCTCGCTGATTTAGATGGTGTCACCTCCCTGATTACCGACAGCTCAACGGCGCAAAGCGTGATGGCGTTGTTTCAGACGAATCGTATGACGCACCTAGATCATCTAATTGCGAGCCATGACAACCTAGGGGACCTTACGCAGATTTTGTATAACTTGGCGAAGAGCTACCAAACCTTATTTGGTGTCACAGACTCACAGCGTATTACCAAGCTTGACCTGTCAAATAACGGCATTCCCACTATTCCTTGGACGATTGACTTTCCGATTCAGGCTTATTTGACGGATTTGGATCTGTCTGGGAATACGATTAATGTCGTCACTGATAGTCTTCAGGCAGTGATCAACACCGTGGTTCTAACGAACCACGGCACAGGGGATATGTCTGGTATGCCCCGGGACGTCCAAAATGGGATGGACTGGCTGAAGACACTCTTGAATAACACGAATGGGACCATTGTGTTGGGTGAAGCCTTGAATAGCATCATCATGCAAGAGGTGCCGAGTCAAATCAGTCTGGCAGCGATAATAGCGAATTACGAAAACATGAATTCCCAAACGGCGAAGGCGATTTTGGCGACTATCGTAGACAACAGCAGTGTGATTACAGGGCATAATCGAGACATCGCCTTTAACTATTTAAACGAAGCAATTTATGGGCCCGATTTTCTTCAGGTGAGCGGTAGTTTGAAATTTTCCGTGCCGCTAAGCGCGCTTTCTGACCCGCAACCGACCGTTGATGCCCTCGTCATTGCGGCAGTACTGTGGCCAGGTGGTACAATATCCGCCCAAATGGATGACTGGACCGGCCCGACCGCCTTTAATGCCAGTTTAACTTTTAGCGGGACGAATGCCTTTCGTTCCGCTTCCGACGGGGACTTTACGCTAATCCCAAGTGCCCAAGCACAGACATTTTACAGGAATAGTACTGGGGCGGTGGACACCCAGACCGTCACATACGGCGGTACCAGTGATTCAACGAATAACGCACTTTCGAATTCGGTGGAGCTGCTGATTGATAAGGCTTCAGCTGGTTTGATTCAGCCAGGTTCCGCTTATTCCACCGTCATCACGTGGACAATTGGCAATTCGTTGTCAGCCCAATCACATTAGATCATGAGTCAGATGTAGCCAGTGGCATATCGCTGTTTGACTATGGGATCCCGGATCAGGTCATTGACGTCACATTGAACAATAGTGCCTGTCCGGATGATCAGGCTCCAGCCTTCAAGCAGCAGGAGGCCACCAATTTTACAATCGCTGATGTCCAGCAGATGGCGACGATTAATCCGGCTCCGGTGCGCGCCGCCTGAAATGATACGAGAAATCCGGTTGCCGACAGCCTTTAATGCTAGTTTTACGTTCATCGGGACTAATGCGCTGCATGCGAAGACGAGTCAGGCTGTTATCTTAACACCAACGACAGCACTGGACATGTAGCCCTTTTTACGTCAACCCAGCAACGGATAAAAAGGTTGAAGGGCAGGTCGCCTATGGGGGCTCTAAGGCGACAAATCTGGTGCATCTGACAATTGATAATGCCTCGGCGGTCTTAATTAGGCCGGATGCCGCTCATGTCACGACCATCACCTGGACGCTGGCCAACGTTTCTTCGGTTGACTCGAGCTAACCCGTTTACAGTATAGTAGGCCAACCTTTGCGCTGGGGTCGGCCTTTTTGAATGATTTCGGGTATTCTGACTTTGATGATGAAAGGTGAGTTTGGCTAATGAAGAGATGCCAACATATGAACGCTTCCATTTTCTGAAATCGGTAGTTTGTTTGATGCGTCAGTGCTGATTCTTGTTATACTAATCCTAATAGTGGTGAAGGTACGTCTAAAGACGTAGGAATAACTGACTCGACAGGGCTGACTGCCGGGTTTTGAATAACGAGGAAAGGAGAATTTTGAATGCGGTACTGGAAACGAGTAGTGGTGCTGTTGGCGACCATTTTACTGGCAGTGATTTGGACTCACCCAGCGATCACTCAGGCAGATGATGCCTCAGCCACGTATGATCAATTCCTCCTGACCGACTATCATATCCCGGCCGATGTGGTTCAGGTCATCATTGATAATAGTCGCTATGCGGATGGCGATACGCCTGCGCAAAAGCACCAGACGCCGGCCAATTTCACCGTGGGTGACGTGGCGCAGCTCGAAAGTGTCAGCTTGGCGGATACCACGCGGACCGGGACCGGCGCGTCAACGTCCAAGCCGGATAATACCGTGGGTCAGTGGATCGCCGGTGCGGAGGACATCAGCGCTTCCAGCAAGGGCTCAATCACCCATGCCGTTGATATCAACCCGTCAGTTTATAGCGCGAACGCTGCCGGTACGGTGGACGCAGCCAACGGGTCGCTTGCCACCAAAACGCTGTTTGTTAAAGGGGCGAACGAGTATCCGGCGGTCAATTTTCTGTTCCAGATCATTGCCAGTGCCAAGTCGGCGACTCGAGTCGACCTGACTGGGGTCACGGCCCAGGTCTCTGACAGCAACAAAGCCCAGATGATTCTTTCGCTGATGCAGACTGATCGGTTGCCCAATCTGCGCACCCTGACGTTGGCCCATAACAATTTAGGGACGCTGTCGCAGACCTGGCAACTGAATGGCACCTTGTTTCACGTGACGGCTGATCAACGCATCACGGAAGTCGACTTGTCCAATAACAATATCGATAACTTTCCCTGGGGGTCAACGCCGGCAATCGCCGCTACTCTGACCAAGCTCGATTTGGCGGGCAATCCCATGACCGTGATGACGGATATGCTGAACGGCTGGTTGGCCTCAGTGATCAACAATCAAGGGGAGGGCGATGTTTCTGGCGCCAATTGGAACACCTCGGACTATAACACCCTTCACGACTTGATCCCTTTCCTCAATGTGGAAACCGGCGGGTTGGTCCTTAACGACGCTTCTGTGAACGCGATTTTCCAACAGGCGCCTGACGAGATGGGACCCGCGGCCATCGACCACTACAAATCTCAGTTAACGGTGGCATCGGTGCAGGCATTACTTAATAAGAATACCAAGATGTCGACCACTCAGCGGCAAGCGCTCACGAATTTTGTGAATGATGGCGGGGTCTGGCCAACCAGCACCCCGGATCGTTTGACCGTTGGGGGGCGGCTGGACTTCGGCGAGATCTCACTGGATTCACTCGCAGGGGATCATCTTGCGCAAGGCGCCATCACCCTTACTGCCAGCTTGAATCCTAAAATGGGAATCTACGTGTCGATGAGTCCGTGGACCATGGATGGTGACCCCAGCGCGACGTTCAACAGTGTGCTTCAGTTGGGCGCCAATTCACTGCGGTCGTCGACGGTTAACGTGACCTCAGGCGCTGCGCCGAGGTTGTTCTACAATAATTCGACCGCGGCTGTTGAAGATAACATCAGCACGGAGCTGGCGAACATTACGATGAGCATTCCCTCCCCGGCCACGCCGATCAAGGCGGCACAATACCAGTCGACAATGACTTGGACGATTGCCAGCTCCGTTTCGGATGCGGCAAATTAATGTTATGCGCGGCCTCGCCGCTGAGCAGCGATAAACCGGTCCCGTACGCCAGGGCCGGTTTTTGTGTGCGCGTTGAGTGCGATGCTGCTTTGTGTCTCGGCGAGCCGGCGCGGTCCTAGGCAGGTTCGTCGTTTTTTTGATGGGGCGCGAATTTGACGTGATTGGGTGATTACTTGCGAGTGGTGCCGTTCACCGCCTGCCAACCGGTGAGACCGAGTTATTTTGGCGATGGCCGAAAAAAATGTGACCACATGGCCGTTTTGCCTGAAAACGCACACGACAAATTTAAAAATATGCGCGGCTAGAAGCGAAAAGCCATGCGGGGCAAGGGGTTGAGTAAAATGTGGAAATATGAAAAAGGTAGGTACAAACTTTTTCGGGGGCTATGTGAAGTAATATTCTGGTCAAATTTGACCAATCGCCGAAAAGCCTTGTGGGCAAAGGGCTTGCCAAGCTGATTGCGCCAATTTTTAAATATGTCGTGTCCGTTTCTCCGAGAATTGGGCAGAAGCGGGTGAATTTTTTCGGCTGTCGGTTCTGCGTGGTGAATTCACGATTTACGAGGAGCAAGCTGAAACCCCGTGACGATCTCGCTGCAGCCGGGTCTGGCGCGGCAGCCGCCGCGCCGGCCGGTTTTGCCAACAGCGCGCCTGGGCGCATTGCCTCGTGTATTCTCGGCTGCGGGTCAGGGCTGTGTACGTCATCGTCATGCTGACTATTTTGCCGATGCTGGTGAGCGTGCTCGCAATGCGATCGCGCCTTTTTCGTCCGCGGTGAAGGCGGCGGTCGGCGGCAGTAGGCCAATCGGCCTGAGCCGAAACGCAGGGCACCCAGAGCCTGGCCACGCGTAAAAAAATATTTGGCGATTGGTCTAAATCAAAAGCAATAGGGGAATAAATTTGGCGGTTAGGTACCCATTAATTGCGTGGCCGAGTGCCGCCTTACCGGCGGTCGCGCCGCTGGCCGTGAGAGGACTGCCCCGAGGGCAGAACAGCGCCACCATTTTGAACACATCGAAATTTAATCCTCATTAAAACGGCCAAAGAGGTTCCCCTGGTGTTATGCAATCGGCTGATAGTGGTCTACCAGAACGCTCGGCGAAGGCGGTTGACAGGGTTTTCGGCCGCGGGTAAGCTATGGCCAGTGTAAAATTGGTATCTACCAATTCTCAGACGACGTATACCAATGTTGGGGTAGACGGCTTTGGATGAGAACGAATTGAAGGGAGGATGGCACGATGTGCGGGTTAATGGGCCACTGGCGGCGTTGGGTATTGGCGCTGCTGGTGGTGAGCGCCGGTGTGGGACCGGTGCTCACCGTCGCTGCTGACGAGGCGGTGGTCGGGGACTTTGATGCTGCACCAACTATGGTGCAACCCGGGGATGAGGCGGATTTGTTCCTCTATAACGTCTTTCTGACGGGCGATCACAGCGCTGATTCCGCCGATGCAGAAGGCGGAATGGCGATTCAAGGCGACTCGAAGATCCCGGCCATTGGCGTCAATCACTCGGCCGGGCATTTCAACTACGGGGCGATGTTCGGGAACGTGACTAACGGAGTCGGGCAGGAGCTGAACCCCCGTAACAAGCTTTCGCTGCTGATTGGCGGCCAGATCCATAGCTATTCGGGGAAGCTGTCCGCGCAGGTGATTGGGACACCCGGCGACCCAGGAAAACTTGGTGCGCGCGGTTGGTTGGCCACGGCGGCGACCGCGCCCTATTGGTTTGATCAGCCGCAAGTCGAAACGCAGGCCGGGGTGAAGCTGATGACGCCAGCGCGCCTCACGCGGACGTTTGCCCAGCTGACCCAGCAGGAGCAAGCGATGACCGCACGGCTTGACGCTGACGTGGCGGCCACCAGCGACACTGGGGCTGTGTCGGCTGGGGACTTGACCCTGCGGCCGAGCCAGGCGGACCCGCATGTGTACGTGGTGTCCGTGAATCCGCCGGCGGGCAGCGATACGGTGGCGATGCCGCAGGTGGGCGAGATGGATGCTTTGATTGATGATCCGCAAACCAAGGAGATCATTTTCACGACCACCGCGGCCAAGGTCGTTTTCGACCAAACGGCCATGTATCACGGGCAGGTTTTGGATATCAACGACAAAAACGGCCCGGCGACCAAAGTAGCCAGTCGCGTGCTGTTCTATCTGCCCAACGCGACGCAGGTCACCAACTACACCGGCGCGAACCACGCCGCGCCGGACATTCACGCCAGCGCCGCAGGGCCGGTTGGCAAGAACGGCGAGGACCTGTACGACAAGGCTTATTTCGACCAGTACACGAAGGCAGCGACCGCGGTGGCCGGCAGCCTGGTTGCCCCCCAGGCCACAATTGTTTGGAATTCCGGCAACATCAACGGTTACGTGTTCGCCCATGCGCTCCACCAGCGCGGCGGCGCCGAGACCCACAATTTTTACAATCCGTGGCTGGCGGCCACCGATCTGACCATTCACAAAATTTGGGCTGACGATGCCAATCGGGACGGAGTGCGACCAACGACACTGACCTTCAACGTCTTTTCTGATCAGCAATCGGACCCGGTGCGGGTCATTCAGGTGGCCGCCGACCAGAGTGCGAGGGAGCAGGCGGTCAAAGTGACTGGACTGCCGAAGTTCACGTCGGCCGGTCAGCTGATCCATTACCGGGCCGAAGAGGTCCTGCCGGCCAATGGCGGCTACACGGCCGTTGCTGGTGCAGACGGCCTGACGATCACCAACACGCATCAGCCCGCTCAAACCGAGTATCAGGTCAAAAAGCGGTGGCGGGACTATGGGCCAGACCACCGCCCGAGCGAAGTCGCGGTGCAATTATACCGCGGCGATTCCACTCAGCCGGAGGCGGTAGGGGCGCCGGTAACGCTGAAGGCCGAAAACCAATGGCAATACACCTGGACTGGGCTGCCCAAGTTTCATGATCGCGGTCAGGCGTCTCGCTACTTTGCGCGGGAAGTTCGGCCTGGCGCCGGCTACACCGTCGCCAGCGACGACACGCAGCCCCGCCTGACCACCCTGACCAACACGTATCGACCGACCGACTGGCATCTGCGGTTGCGCAAGGAAGCCGTGGGAACGCACGCCGCGCTGCCTGGGGCAACGTTTTGGCTGGGCCAGACGCTGGCGGGTGGCCAGGTGGCGGCAAAAGACAGTCAAACCGCGACCACCGATCAAAGCGGGCAGCTGACCTTCGCAGCACCCTTAACGTTTCGCCCGAACACCACGTATTATCTGCAAGAGATCCAGGCGCCGGCTGGGTATCAGCTGAATCGCAAAGTCACCAAAGTGGTGGTGACCGCCGCGGATTGGGCGGGGTCCGGGCACGCAACTGAAGACGGCGACGGAACAGCGGCTTACACCGTGACCGTCGATGGCCATGCCCTGCCCCTAGATCAAACGGACATACTGACGCTGACGTGCAAGAATCAGCCGCAGCCGGTCCTTCCTCACACCGGCGGCCCCGGTTTCGGGCAGTGGCGACAACTGGCCGCCTGGGGCCTGGGTTTGGCAGCCATACTGAGCCTGGCCACCTGGGTGCGGCGAAGGGTGGTGACGAGTCATGACTAAACACTGGTTGCAAGGGCTCGTGGCTGCGGTGCTGGTGCTGATGGGCTTGGCAGCCGCGCCAAACCAGGCGGCTGACGCGGCGACAGTGAGGATCCACGGCGAACCGGGCGTCACTTTTGCCGCTTACGACGTGACGGAGCCATACTGGGCGCTGGGCGGCGGGACCCACGCGCAATCCCGCATCGCCAAGGGCATTTGTGGGCGCAAAATCGTCCAAGGGAGCACCGACCGGGCCGGCCGCATCGACTTTCCGGGCTTGCCGCGCGCGCAGGCTGGCCGCCTGGCGGTGTACAAATTCGTTCAGGTGCAAGGCCCGGCTGGCCAGCACAGCCAAACGATGGTCGTGACCCTGCCAGCGCTGGGCGACCTTGAGCTTTATCCGAAAAGTGCCGTCCGGCCGCGATTTGGCGGGCAGGCCTTTCGCAAGGTCGATGGCACGACTCAGCGCGGACTGGCCGGCGCCGTGTTCGTGGTTCAAAATCTCGCCGGCCAAACCCTGACCGTTCATGGGGACTGGCGGGCTGGGCAGCACCTGGCTGCGGACCAGTGGCGCCACCTGGAGTCTGATCACGGTGGCCGCTTTGTCATTGACGGGCTGGTGCCAGGCCAGTACCGCCTGGTTGAGGTGCGAGCCCCCCGGGGTTATCAGGTGCTCAATGTGCCGGTTGCCTTCACGGTCCGGGCAGGGGTGACCGCCGCCGACACCGCACCACTGAAGATTGCCAACCGGCCGAAGCGGGTGGGGTTGCCGCAAACCGGCAGCGTCTGGGCGCTGAGCCTGACTGCACTTGGGGCACTGATGCTGGCGCTTATCGTTGCATTGAAAAAAGCCCCGCAGAGCCGCAACTAGACGCTATCAAGTGCCGCGACAGGTTGAAGCCAAACGTTCACGCGCTCGACATGGCAGCAGCGGCCGCGCACGAACTCATCTTGGCAGGTGTTTGCATATCGTAAACGACTGTATTTTTCTGAATTATTACTAAAATTTGGCAAAAAAGTAATAATGGACATTTAAAATAATAAATAACCCCAGTATCCGATACTATTTGTATTCATGATAGAGGCGTTGCCCGGCGTCACCCCAGCTGCCCGCCGCGCTGGGAATCTTCCCTCTGAAGCAGGGACAGAGATGAATAAAATAGTTATCTTGATCAACAAATCTCGACACGCAGGGACCTATATCGACCCAACCGAATGGTCAAAAACCGCAAACTGGCGGCATATATTCTCAAAATGAAAAATTATTATGATATCTGTGAGCCTGGGACCTCGTTATTGATGTGCCAAGCTTTGCCGATGTTTATCTGCGGTAAGTGATGGTATATTTATAAAGCCCATTTATGGGCATATTCCAAATCAGACCAGCATAAGCATTACCCCATAAAATATAATTTGAGGGTTTGACCACACGTGGTCAAGCTTTCACGCTGTTATCAGTTTTCAAAAATCATCCTTTGCGATAATCGAGTTGATATATTTGGTGAAAAAGCTATACTGATTTTGTTGCTAGTGAAGGTTTCGGGGGAAGCCTTGACGGGAGTGTCGTGACCTCGGTTGCGAGGATTTGATCCGCGTGTTTGAGCGATAGGCAACATGGCGAATCCTAGGTATCTGGGAGACGCTTTTTTTGTTCATTTGGTTGATAGCCGCTGATCGCGGTACTGGTTTCATACCGGCGGGTACGATGGCGAACCTGACTCATTGATTTCACGAGCCAGTTTTTTTCACGGGTACTAAAACGACGCGGCCGCTTCATCACGAAGCAGTCGCGCCGTTATTGCGCTACTTTTCAAAGACACACTCACCGTTGCTGGCGATGATCTGCTTGTACGTCTCAAAGCTGTCCTTCTTGCTGCGAGCGAGGGTGCCGTGGCCCTCGTCGTCGCGGTCAACGTAGACAAAGCCGTAACGCTTGCTCATCTGGCCGGTGCCGGCGGAGACGATGTCGATTGGGCCCCACCAGGTGTAGCCCATGATGTTGCAACCGTCCTTGATGGCCTCACCGATGGCCTGTACGTGCTGTTTCAAGTAGTCCGCGCGCTCTGGGTCGTGAATGCTGCCGTCAGGGGCGACTTTGTCCTTCATGCCCAAGCCGTTTTCGACGATGAACATCGGGCAGTTATAGCGGTCCTGAACCAGGTTGCAGATCCAGCGCAGGCCGAGTGGGTCGATTTGCCAGCCCCAGTCGGTGGACTTCAGGTACGGGTTTGGCCGGCCGACCACGCCGCCGGTGTCGCCGTAGATCGGCGTGCCATCGGCGTAAGTTGAGGAGCGGTAGTAGGAGAAGCCGAGGTACTCAGACGGGTAGTCGTGGATCAGCTGCAGGTCATCTGGGCCCATGTCGAGCTCAAAATGGTGCTCCTTGAAAATGCGCTTGGCATAGCCGGGGTACTCGCCGCGCAGCTGAACGTCGGCGGAGATAAACGTGCGCCGCTGCAGCTGCATGGCGCCGAACACGTCCTTGGGCGCCGGGGTCGCCGGGTACACGGCGGCCTGGCTGAGCGACAGCATGATGCCCATGTGTGCGTCTGGCATCAGCTGTTTGGCCAGCCGCACCGCCTTGGCGTTGGCCACGTACATGTTGTGCTCGGCCTGGTACATCTGCTGCGTCTTGTGGTCGACGTCGCCGGTGACGTCGATCGCGGCGGCCGCGAAGGGGATGGTATGGGTATTGTTCATTTCGTTGAACGTCATCCAGTAATGCACGGTTTTGCCGTAGCGCGTGAACAGAACGCGGCAGTATTTTTCGTACAGGTCGATCAGGTGGCGGTCGGTCCAGCCGCCGTACTTATCGTGCAGCGCCAGCGGGGTCTCGTAGTGGCTGATGGTGACGAGGGGTTCCATACCCAGCTTGTGCATGGTCGCAAATAGGTCGTCGTAGTACTTCAGGCCGGCCTCGTTGGGCTCGGCTTCTTCGCCGTCGGGAAAAATCCGGCTCCAGGCGATCGACGTCCGGAAGCAGTTGAAGCCCATTTCCTGCATGTACTGCAGGTCGCCTTGGTAGCGGTGGTAAAAATCAATGGCCTCGTGGTTCGGGTAGTACTTGCCAGGGATGGGCTTTTTGTCGATCTCGCCGCCCAAGCCGTGCGGGGTCACATCGCTGATCGACGGGCCCTTGCCATCCGTCTGCCAGGCACCTTCCGCTTGGTTCGCGGCAATGGCGCCGCCCCACAGAAATCCTTTAGGAAAAACACTCATAAGTTCTGCCTCCAAGAATAGTTAATGCGCCGAATACACGCTAAGTTCATTTAACCACTGATGGAAGCCGCTTTCAAAACAGGTTGCAAAGGGCAGCACACGAAGCCCTTATGCGACTGGCCTCATCCTGTAATGATTCTACCTAAGAGTTGACTCACCGGCCGCGCGTAGCTGCTGCCAAACTTATCCAGGTACACCATGAGCAGGTATAGCCGGTAAAAGTCGAGCCGTTTGCCCGCGCCCGGTTCGAGTGGTAGGTCCGCCGCATAGGCCTGGTAAAAGCGGTCGTTGAAGCCGCCGAACACGGTGGTGATGCCCATGTCGAACTCACGGTCACCATATAGCGCCGCCGGATCAATCAGCGCAGGCTGGCCATCTGCCGTGAACATGAAATTGCCGGACCACAGATCGCCGTGCAACAGGACGGGCTGACTTTTGTGTGTCGCCAGCGCGGCAACAATTTTGGCGCGCGCCTGCAAATACCGAGCATGGTCGTCAGCGTTCCACAGGCCTTTGCGCGTCAGTGCCTGATCGAGCACGTCCAGGCGGTGATCGACAAAGAGTGCTTTCCAGGTATCGGTCCACGCGTTGTCGAAACTGACTGAGGTGCCGGCATAGGGCTGATCGAAGCCGAAGCGGCCAGTCGGACTATTGACCTGATGGAGCTTGGCAACTAAATGACCGAGTGCCGCCTTGTCGCCAGTGCCACTGGTCATGTAACTCAGCAGTAAATAGCCGTCGCCAGCGATGGCCCCATTGTCCAACACGTGCGGCGCGTTAATGCCATTGTTCTGGAACGCGTTCAAACCGGCGATTTCACCGGCGTAAAAACTCGCTGGTTGACCTGGCTGCACCAGCAGGAACAGGTTGCGCTTGGCAGTGTGCAGGTGATACGCCTGATTGACGTCGCCGCCGTGAACGCCTTGATACGAAGTTACTGGCTCGATGGGGAGCTGTGCGAGCCATTTTTCATCCATTCCGATCACCTCGCCTCAATTCTAACGCGGAATAATAAAAAAAGTGCTGAGCGGGCGGCTCAGCACGGTGCATTATCTAGGTTAATCGGCGTGACGCCAGCTCTTGTCGGTGAGTATGCGCGCGCAGGCGAGCCCGAGGGGCAGCGCCACCACGACCATCGCGGCCTGGACCAGCCAGGTGCCGCCGACATCGAGATTCGAAATGCCCAGGTTAAACATCGCCCGGTACATGTAGAGACCGGGCACCATGATGACAATAGCGGGCACGGTCAGTGAAATGCGCGGGTAGCCATTTTTTGAATTGACCAAAGACGCCAGCAGGCCGGACAGCAGGGCGCCGAGAAACGCAGCGGCCGCGGCCGGGACAGTAAAGCCAACCAAAGTCAGGCGCAGCGTGTTGGCGGCAGCCCCGATGATACCGGCGGTCGTGGCCATTTTGACCGGACTGTTGAACATCAGCGAGAACCCGAAGACCCCGCAGAAGCTGGCCACCAGGCGCAGGCCGAGGAGCGGCCAGAAGCTTAGCCCCAGCGGCAGAAAGTTTTCCGGCCGCAACTGGATCAGCATGGCGATCACCCAGCCGGTCAACGTCGCGACCACGATGGTGAGGATCGCGAACGTGCCGCGTTCAAGGCCGGAACGCATGTCGAGTTTTGCCATATCCAGCCCTGAGGTAATGAAGGGAAACCCGGGAATCACGAACAGCATGGCGCCGATGTAGCCGGCCTCGTGTGCGGCCGCGACATGAAATACGAGCTGCAGCAGCGCGAACACACCAGCGTAGGTCAGGCAGGCAGCGGCCACGCCCACAGAGACGTTGGCGAACAACGTGATGTGGCGGTCGAGCATTAGGCGCCGGACATAGTTGCCCATGCCGGCACCGAAGAAGGCGCAGAACATCTCGATGGGGCCGCCGCCGAGCAGAAAGACGAAGGCCGCACACGCCAGTGCCGAGGCCAGACCGACCTGAAGCGGCGTGTAATTGCCGCGCTTGTTATCGATTTTATCCAACTCGGTGTGAAGCTGGTGGACGGTCAGGTTGGTCAGGGTCTCGGCGAAGTTGTTGACGAAAATTTCCATTGCGTGGAGCTTGTCAGTGTTGACCCCGCTGTTGGGCAGTGACATCGTCTGCGAGTAGTGGTGGCCGTGCTCAAAGCAGGTGTATTCGATTGAGATCAGGCCGACATCGGCAGCGCAGGTGAGCCCCAGCGGCCGAGCAACGCTGTTCATCGCCTCACGCACACGCCACGCCCCGGTGCCGGCGCCCAGCAGCATCAGCCCAACGCGGCCGACAATGCTGGCGCGCTCAGCCAGACTGGCCTGCGTCACCAGCACCTCATCGTCCTTGACGAAGTTGTGCCAGTGGATTGTCATGTGATGGTGGCCGTCCGGCACCAGGTCGGACGGGGATGCTTGATGCTGTGTCATAGTCGCCTCCAAAAAACTTTAGCGTTAAGGTTACCACCGAAAAGTGTGAGGTGAAAGCTTTGAGGGCATATTATCGGAATATTAGCGGTATTAGTTCGGACAATATTTGGTCTGGCAGTCCTTTAAAAATGGCGGCCAGGCGAACTTGTTCCAATAAAGTGGTCCTCGCTGGGTTGGACGCAGTTTCTTTTGTATTGATATTGCCGGGACAGTTTCTCGAAATTCATATCGGCGTTAACTGTGATATACTTATGCAAAACTAATAGGAAATGAGTGGGTTATAATTTAATGAAGGTCGTAAAGAACTATTTGTGGAACGCCGGGTACCAAGTGTTCATACTGATTGTTCCGTTGGTCACAATTCCGTATATCACAAGAGTACTTGGGCCCTCGGGTGTAGGCGTCAATTCCTATACAAATTCGATTGTACAATATTTTATTCTTTTCGGCAGTTTAGGCCTAAACATATATGGTAATCGTGAAATTGCTTATCATAAGGACGATGTTAAATCCAGATCTAGTATTTTTTGGGAACTAACTATTATTAAATTTTTATCTATATCAATCGCAATGGCTGCCTATTTACTATTTATTGGCTTTAGCGACCGATACAGAATTTTCTTTTTGATACAGGGAATCATGCTAATCGGCACTGCTACTGATATTTCATGGTTCTTCCAAGGCATGGAAGACTTTAAAGTGACGGTAACAAGAAGCACCCTTGTTCGCATACTGTCTCTTGTTCTTACGTTTGTGTTTGTTAAAACAAGTGCGGACACGTGGATGTATATTCTTATTCTGGCTGTTTCTCAAACTCTTGGCTACTTAACATTATGGCCATATTTACGTGGAAGAATTGTTAAGGTAAAACTACGTGACTTGCATCTTAAGCCTCACATTAAACCGGCAGTTCAATTACTGATACCTCAAGTTGCAACTCAGGTATATCTGCAACTCAATAAAACAATGCTAGGTTCCATTGATGGAGTAAGCGCAGCGGGTTTTTATGATAATTCAGACAAGATTATTAAGTTGGTTTTGGCATTTATAACCGCCACAGGTACAGTGCTATTACCGCACGTGGCCAACAACTTTGCAAAAGGGAACCAAAAAGCTGTTAGGAGTTCTTTGCAACTATCAATGCATCTTATATTAGTGGTCGCATTTCCAATGGCTGCAGGAGTTATTTGTGTTGCACAGCCGTTTACGAACTTATTTTTTGGCCCCCGATTTGCCGTAGTTGCAACATTAATGAGTGTGGAATCAGTTGTAATCATCCTAATTGGTATTAGTAACGCAGTCGGTCAGCAGTATCTATTGCCTACTGGTCAATATTCTCCTTATACTACTTCCGTTGTATTGGGATCAATAGCGAATATTATTTTGAATATTCCTCTTATCATATATTTTGGTGTAGTAGGATCGGTCGTTGCGACGGTCGTCTCGGAGGCTGTGGTGACAGGCTATCAAGTGCTCAGAATCAGGCAACAAATCAGGGTGGCCAGTTTATTTTCAGAGACCTGGAAGTATGCTAGTAGTAGTCTAGTAATGTTGCTAGCCGTGTTCCTCATTAGAAATATGGGAACCGGAGACTTCTCGAAGGTGGTAATTCGTGTAATCACTGGGGTTATTGTTTATTCAGTCGCCCTGCTTTTACTAAGGCCAAATTTCCTAATCAGTCAGTTGGGTTCTCTTAGGGCCCGGTTTGTTAAGCGTTAAAGTTGCTAAATTTGGTTCTGAAGGGAGATTCATATTGACCAAGATTGGTGCGTTAGTTGTCACGTTTAATCGTCCGGAGAAACTTGTTAATACGCTTCAGTCGTTGCAAACTCAAACGACTGCGATTGAAAGCATATTAGTGATTGACAATCATTCATCAGACAACATTGCTAAAGAGAATAAGATCAATTGCGATAGCTTTAGCAATGTTGAGTATAAGTATTTGAGTGCCAATCTGGGGGGCGCCGGAGGGTTTGCTGAAGGATTGAAGGTTCTTCAGACTCTTTCGCTTGATTACGTTCTCGTCTCAGATGATGACGTTGTTTATTCTTCCGATTATGTTAGGCTGTTACTCGCTCAAGTCGAGGAGACCACCGGGACCGTTGTCCTTACTGGAACGGTAAAGAACAAGACTGACGGTAGTATTGAGTTGTTGCATCGTCGTCGTTTAGTCAGTGAGAAGCCATTTATCAAACAAGAATCAGTTCATCGTGATGACTACGCTAAAGATTTCCAATATGACGTTTTTTCGTTTATTGGTGTCATGATCCCTATGGCAGTTATCAATACCATTGGGGTTCCAAGAGCCGACTTCTTTATTTGGTTCGATGACACTGAATACTCACTGCGTATAAAACGGCACTATACAATTAGGAATGTTAGCGCCGCCGTCATCTATCATGATGATTCATTAAACTCAACGCATTCTGGCACTTGGAAAAACTATTACGGATTTAGGAACGAATTAACAGTCGAGTATGAGACGCAGCGCAGGCACTCGCTGGTTTTCACCTTAGCGTATTTTTTCAAGAATTTTCTGGCTATCCTACGTTCACACTACCAAAATAAGCTGTATGTATCAGGCTGTCTCTATAACGGAACAGTGGATGCGTATTTAAACAGACTAGGACTCAGTCCGAAATATAAGCCATAATTCTTGTTGGAAAATTTCTACCTTTAGTTTATTTGTTCACATCATAAAATTTTAGAGGGAGCAGTCATGGTTCAAGATGTATATGTAATTGGTTCAAAGGGGATCCCCGCGAGGTATGGAGGGTATGAGACTTTTGTCGAAAAGTTAACGGCAGGACGACAAAATAGAGATATTTCATATCACGTAGCGGCCAAGCGAAGCAACTCCAATCGTGGTTCAGAGAAGCGCTTTGTCTATAACAACGCCGATGTGTACAACATTAATGTCCCCAATATTGGGCCTGCGCAAGCAATCTATTATGATATAGCTGCTCTAAAATTTGCGATACAGGATGCAAAACAGCGTCAAACGAAAAATCCTATTTTTTTGGTTCTTGCTTGTCGGATTGGTCCGTTTATAAAACGCTATGTCAAACAAATTCACAGTTTAGGTGGCGCATTCTATGTGAACCCTGATGGGCATGAATGGAAACGTGCCAAGTGGTCATACCCAGTTCGGCGGTATTGGAAGCTCTCTGAATCTTTAATGATTAAGTGGGCAGACTTGGTCGTTTGTGATAACAGGAAGATTCAAGAGTACATTGAAACTGAGTACCCTCAATACCATCCATTAACTACGTACATTGCCTATGGCACAGAGCTGAAGACAAGCCATTTATCTAGCGAAGATACTGAGGTTCGTGACTGGTTCTCCAAGCATTCAATCAACGAGAATAATTACTATTTAATCGTTGGCCGTTTTGTGCCAGAGAATAATTACGAAACAATGATTTCAGAGTTTAAAAAATCCAACACCAAGAGAGAGCTAGTCATCATTGCTAATATTGAGGAAAATGCATTTTATCGCAAGTTATTAAAAGAGACGAACTTTCAAGATGATTCAAGGATTAAGTTTGTTGGTACAGTTTATAATGAACAGTTACTTAAGTATATTCGTGAGAACGCATACGCCTATTTACATGGGCATGAAGTAGGAGGCACCAATCCTAGTTTATTAGAAGCGATGTCTGCTACAAAGCTGAACCTATTAATTGATGTGGGGTTTAATCGAGACGTTGCTGAAGACTCGGCATTATATTGGACTAAGGCGCCTGGTAACCTTAGTCAGATTATCAATCAGGCGGATGCACTTGCCGATGCTGACATCAAGGAAAGAGCTATTCACGCTAGATCCATTGTACGGACTCGTTTTACCTGGGAGAAAATTATTAGAGAGTATGAGGCATCATTTACTCGCTTTGTGGTAAAAGAGAGGTGATCTAGAGATGAGCAACTCACATATTCATTCAGACTCTTCTGAACCAACACAGGTTTTATTTCTGCACGGCGGTGCTGAGATGTATGGAGCCGACAAGATTCTCCTTGAGATAGTATCAAATTTGAATCGGGAGAAGTTTTTGCCAATTGTAATCTTGCCTACTGCTGGGATTCTAACCAAGGCTCTCATTCGGGAAAACGTTGAGGTCCAAACGCTATCCTTTCCCGTCGTTCGGCGAAAGTATTTTAATGCATTGGGAATAATCAAGTACGCCATGGAATATTTTGGTGCTTCTCACAAAATTGGAAAAATAGTCAGGACTCGTTCGATTCCAATCGTACATGTTAATACAACCGCTGTGTGGGAAGGCGTCTGGCTATATTTATTTACTAAAGCCCGTATTGTCTGGCATGTACATGAAATAATTACACATCCTAGAATTGTCCATAAATTTGTGTGTTTTCTACTTCAACATTTCTCGGACGAGATTATTGCAGTTTCCAACGCAACAAAGCGACATTTGGTGGCAGGCGGTGTTGATGAAGACAAAATTCATGTAATTCATAACGGGATAAATGGCAGCTTGGTTACAGACGTGAAAAGTGTCCCGGCTTCCGAACGACCCGTGAGTGCGCGAGTAACGGTTGGTATGATTGGCCGAGTCAACGCTTGGAAAGGCCAGTCAGATTTCCTTGATGCAGTATTGCCAGTTCTAGGGAGTACTGCCAATGCGTATGCAATGATTGTCGGTAGCGCATTTGAGGGTGAGGAATGGCGGGAGCGCGAACTGGATGCTAGAATTTCCAATTTACCCATTGGGATTAAAGAAAGAGTTTCAAGGCAGCCTTTTCAGTCAGATGTGTCGAAAATATATGCTCAACTTGATGTGTTCGTTCTCCCCTCGATCTCGCCAGATCCATTTCCAACTGTCGTTTTAGAGGCGATGGCAAACGGGCTACCAGTTGTAGCCTATAAACATGGCGGGGTTCAAGAAATGGTTGTGGAGAACAAAACTGGTATTTTGGTTGAGCCCCATAATACTATTGAATTAGCTGCAGCTGTACAGAGATTAGTAGATGATAGAGAATTGAGAATAAAGATGGGCGAGAGTGCTGAACAGCGCCAAAAGCAGTACTTTGAGTTGTCGGCATTTGTTCGTGAGGTTGAAGCAGTTTATGAAGGTTTGATGTAGGTGAATAGACGTGAAAGATTTTATACATTTTCATAGTGGCCTTAACAAACGAGATAAGATTTTAATTCTTACGCGCACTTTGGAAAAGGTAGTAAGAGGTAGCTTGCGAGGGTTATTTTTTCACAAGAACCAAGGGCTACAGTTTATCGGCAGGCATGTCCAGATTACACACAGCTGGCGTATTCACTGTGGAAGAAACGTTAAGTTTGAAGATTACTCTGAAATTCATGGCTTGGCTGAGTATGGTTTAATATTTGGCAATAACGTGACCATTGGGCGAGAGACAATGATCAGACCTTCGAGCTATTATGGTAAAGATCTCGGAAAGGGTCTGAAGATGGGGGACGGTTCCTCTATTGGTCCGCACAGTTACGTCGGTTGCGCAGGCCAAATTGATATTGGGGAGAACGTTATGATTGGGCCGAAGTGCAGTTTGTTTGCCGAAAACCATATCTTTAGAGATTTGACGAAATCAATTAAGTCACAAGGCGTGCAACAAAAAGGAATTAAAATTTGTGATAACTGTTGGATCGGGAGTAATGTGATCATTCTTGATGGAGTGACGATTGGGTCCGGCAGCGTTATTGGTGCCGGAACAATAATTACGCACAGTATCCCAGAGAATTCTATAGTGCTTGATAAGAGAAATGAAGAAGTGAGAACTCGTCTGTGACTTTTTGGAAGATTGAAGTGAAATAAGCGTTCCGCTAATCTAGCTTTACGGAGGTGACCTCATGATAGAGCCAATCGATTTCGTGGTTGACTGGGTTGATGACACAGATCCTGTTTGGCGAAAAAAGAGAAGTAGATATCGCGCCGATACCGCTGAAGAGTCAGTCAGGTATAGAGACTGGGGACTTTTCAGATATTGGTTTAGAGCTGTCGAATCATATAGTCCATGGGTAAGAAAGGTTCACCTGATTACAGACCATCAAGTTCCTTCGTGGATAAATCGAGAAAATCCAAAATTACATTTAGTTAATCACGACGATTATATCGATGCTAAAGACTTACCAACTTTTAACAGCAACGCAATTGAACTACCAATGCATCGCATTGATAATTTGTCTGAGAATTTTGTATTTTTTAATGATGATTTTTATGTGAATGGCCCCGTTCGGCCCACGGACTTCTTCACAAAAGAAGGCGTTCCCAAAGATTCTGGCATTCTTTCTCCAGAGATTCCCATTGACAATTCCATTACTCATATCACTACCAATAACGTGCAGGTTGTGAATCGGTATTATAGCCGTTCAGATGTGTTAAAAAAAATCACGAAGTTTGTAAATCCTCGTTATGGAAAAGAAAATATAAAAACTATTGTCAGTCTGTTGTGGAAGCCAATTATTGGGTTTGATGACCTACACATTCCTATTTCGTTCACCCGTCAGGCGTTCGAGGAAGTCTGGAAATGTGATAGTAATGAACTTGATCTTACGTTAGCGCATAAATTCCGTGACGACGCTGACCTGAATATTTTTTTGATGCGATATTGGCAACTCATGAAGGGCGATTTTGTGCCTCGTCGGACGAATTTCGGCAAATATTACAATCTTTCGGACGACAATGCTGATGTCATTCGAGATTTAAAACTCGGGATCCATAAACTAATTGTTATAAATGATCAGTCAGACATTTCCAACTTCAGGCTTCAAAGTAAGATAATGCAAGATGTATTTCGCGAAAAATTACCTAATAAGTCCAGTTTTGAAAAATAAATTCTTTCATGCGCGAGAGGAATACTTATGCAGTCTATAGCAGTCTTAATTTCAACATATAATGGACAGGATTTTATCCTTGATCAGATCAATAGCGTGCTCAATCAGAAATTTGATACCAGTTCTTACCATTTAGACATTTTTGTGCGCGATGATGGCTCGACTGACAGTACTCCAAATATTCTCAAGCAACTGATGAAAAATCATTCCTGTATTCATGCTGAATTTCCAAATGTGAATTTAGGATTTGCTAAATCCTTTATCGAGTTGCTGAAAAGTGTAGAAGCGGACTATTACTTCTTTGCCGATCAGGATGATGTATGGTTGCCTAACAAAGTTGAATCATTTTTGAGAACAATGTTGGCTGCGGAGAGGCATTCTGTCATTTCTGGAGTTTTTTCTGATTCGTGGATTGCTGACCAGTTTGCGAGGAGTACAGGGAAAAGAGTTCTTGGCTATAGAAGAAATCTCATCAAAGACAATATATTAACTTTTGAACAGCAAATATTTGAAACATACGTGGCTGGGTCTTCACTGTTTATTAACCGCGCTGCTCGAGACAAAGTTGATGCATTTAATTATAATAGCTTGCCATCTGGCGAAGCGCATGATTATTTTATTGGCCTCGTAGTAAGCTGTTTTGGAGAACTGCACTATTTAGATCAACCAACGATGTTATATCGACAGACAGGCAACAATCTTTACGGAGCAAGAGATGGAAATGGAAGTTCAATATTTACGAGATTACGGGCCTTATCCAGTCGAATCGATGATGTTAAGACTGACATGAGGACTGCTAGTATAGTTGCAGGGGAGGACAAAGAGAAGAAAGTCTTAGTTGACGAATTGCGACAGGTTGTCAACAGGGAGGCCTCTTTGCTTGCGCGTATTCGGTTTTTCTACAAATATGCTCACTTGGTGTCACCTAAACACCCTTTCTTCATTCCAGGACTTTATTCACTTCTTATGAGGTAATTGATGATTCAAGATAAGTACGTGCTCACGAAAATATTGAACATGGGAGAAGGGAGAATATTGTGAAGACAGATAAGGGATTGGACTTTATCTATAAGATTGAATACGTAGTTTTTATTCTACTGGCTTTATTGCAAGTTAATTTCTTCAATTTACCTTTTATCCCTGATAGTCTGTTGAGCATTAACTCCAATATTGCAAAGCAACTAACACTCTATTTGGTTGTTTTTGCGTTCATTGTTTGGTTACCCTCGCTTTTCTCTTCACCTCGCTCTCGCAATATGATTTCGCTTTCTTTAAGCTCTGTTCTCCTAATCGTAACAGTCATCTGTCTCACTATACTCAGTTCACGTGCATATGGATCGCCTATTTTTCAAACCTTTAGAAATGGGTATTATTATTGGATCCCAGTTTATTTCTTTGTTGCAAATTTTCTTTTTCGACGTTATTCAGTGGAAATGGTTAAGTTAATCAAGGCTATCGGATATATTGATCTCATCGTAATTTTGGCCCAAGATATTCTTTTCAAATATGCAGGATTGATTATATTGAAACTAGACGCTTTTTCCTCTAATTCATTACTTACTACCGGTAGGCTACTGTTAGATGGGGATTTTCTTTTAGCCATAAGTTTTGTCATACTCTTTCAAGCCTCGCTGGAACATAGGCGATTACATATAGGCGAGTTATTATACCTATTTTTCTTTGCGGTCCATCAAGCCTTATTTGCGCAAGGGCGGGTGGGTTTTCTAATATTCTTAGGCATGTTGGCAGGTTATTTTGTATACCTGATTGTTAAATTGCCTTTTTTGCCTAGAATCATAGTCTTTGGCGTGTACTTGGTGGCTGCGATTATCGCCTTTGTTGAACTGTTGCGAAGTATGAATTTCCTGGGTGGTACAAGAGCGGCCAGCGGGCGTGTCAGGCTCTATGAAATTGATTATTTTCTAGGTATGTCGAAACTACATGGTTTTTGGGGAATTGGATTCTCTAATGATTCAAGCTTAATGAATGGGGGCCTTGCTTTACAGAACGTCTGGGGTGGTAAATACGCTATTAGCGATGTGGGTCTCATAGGATATCTGGGCATTTTTGGATTTTTGGGCATTCCGTTTATCATAAGCTACCTCGTCCAACTACTTGTACTTTGTCTTAAAAAAATGCATCTTGGCCAAATAATTATCGTCCTAGCATATTTTATCGGCCAATGGGGGACGCTCTTTCCCCTAAACGTCAGCCGCATTTTTCTTTTTTCAATCCTATCAGCACTTATAGTTTACTCAGCGAATTCTTTTCCAGTGGTACCAGCGGAGGTAGAGATGAAGAGCCATGAGGCCTATAGTTAGTCTCGTAATATCTAATTTGCCTAGATAAAGGAGAATCAAGTATGAACAGAAATCTGCTGACAGTTCGTTTACTTTTATGTAAGAGTGGGAATGAACGAGCCGCGATCTTGAAGCGCCTCAATTATTTTAAATCAATGGGTTCGCATTGTTACTGGCATCCTTTTCGAGTGCCAAGTGAAGGTAAACTTATCGTACTTCATTCAAACATCGCGGTGGCAGCGGGCGTGAATTTTATCACACACGATATAATTAGTTTCGTGTTTAATGGTATGGACTCGGCCAGTCACTATGAACCAACCTTCAATGGTATTGAGGTCTTCGATAATTGCTTTATCGGTGCTCATTCGGTGATACTTCCCGGGGTCAAAATTGGTCCTAATGCAATCGTTGGGGCTGGTAGTGTCGTTACAAAAAACGTTCCCGAAGGAGCAGTTGTTGGTGGCAATCCCGCAAAGATTATTGGTGATTTTTATGATTTAAAGCAGAGGCGGGCTTTGCCTTAAGAACCCCGCCTATAATCTTTAGCTCTTTATTTTTTGCTTTTAATTGTGAACATCATTCGTATCTGGATCATGTTCTTTATCAGTAATTGTTTTTTCTCTTCAATACTATGTTCGATGCATATAGCCTCTTGTTTAGCGTCAGCAGTGACATAGAGTAGTTCTAGCAGTTTTGGCAGCGCATCCAGCTTGAGATTTTTTTACCGTTTTGGCATGTACAAATAGGTCTTCGCGTTTGGGGAAATGCAGGCTGCGGGACTGGGCGCTCTTTTAATGAGATGATTGTTGGTATCAATTTAGTGGTACTAATAGACTAAGAAGGGACTATCCGTAAAATGAAAGGTATTATTTTAGCTGGGGGTTCAGGTACACGATTGTACCCAATCACCCGTGCAATTTCAAAGCAGTTAATCCCAATCTACGACAAACCGATGATTTATTATCCGATGTCGACGGTGATGTTGGCGGGGATCAAAGATATTATGCTTATTTCGACGCCGAAGGATCTCCCTCGATTCGAGGAACTTTTCGGCGATGGCCACGATATTGGGCTGAACCTTAGCTATAAAGTTCAGGAACATCCAAATGGTCTGGCTGAAGCTTTCATTCTTGCAGCTGACTTTATCGGTGATGACTCTGTTTGCTTAATTCTGGGAGATAATGTTTTTTATGGCGGTGGTTTGTCGAAGATGCTTCAGCGAGCTGCTGCCAAGCCGAAAGGGGCGACCGTCTTCGGCTATCATGTGAACGATCCAGAGCGGTTCGGGGTGGTTGACTTTGACGAGAACATGCATGCCAAGTCCATCGTTGAAAAGCCAACTCATCCGGCGTCTAACTACGCGGTCACGGGACTTTACTTCTACGATAACGATGTTGTGGAGATTGCCAAGCACATTAAGCCTTCTGCACGCGGCGAGCTGGAAATCACTGATGTTAATCAGGAATATCTGCGCCGGGGCGAGCTTGATGTTGAGTTAATGGGTCGTGGCTTTGCTTGGCTCGATACCGGGACGCACGAGTCTTTGCAAACAGCCTCCGCGTTTATTGCGTCGATTCAGCACCGTCAAAACTTGCAGATTTCTAACTTGGAAGAGATTGCTTATCGAATGGGTTACATCACCATCGCACAGGTCGAGAAGCTTGCTCAGCCACTGAAAAAGACCGAGTACGGCCAGTACTTGTTGCAGCTAGTCAAGCGGGAGGAGAACAACAAATGAGTTTAAAAGTGATTCCTACAAAGTTGAAAGACGTCAAAATTGTTGAAACCGACGTATTCTGTGATAATCGTGGGTTCTTTACGGAAACTTGGACCCGGGATAAGTTTGTGAAAGCTGGGATCACCACAGATTTCAACCAAGACAACCAGAGTCTGTCGGCGGAGCCAGGGGTTTTGCGAGGGATGCATTATCAAATGGCGCCATATGCGCAAACCAAGCTGGTACGTGTGGTGACAGGGGTCGTTGAAGACGTGCTCGTGGATATTCGTAAGGGGTCACCGACATATGGGCAGTGGGAAGGCTACATTCTTTCCGAGTTTAACCACCGCCAGCTGTTTGTGCCGAAGGGCTTTGCCCATGGCTTTATTACGTTGACGCCAAATGTCAACTTCTGCTATAAGGTCGAAGGCGTTTACGCGCCTGATGCCGACCGAGGGATCGTGTTTGACGATCCCGATATTGGCATTCAATGGCCGATGCCGACCACGCATCTGATCATGTCTGAAAAGGACACGAAACACCCACAGCTCAAGGATGCCGAGAACAACTTCGTATACGGGGAGATTTAATCATGAAACTCATGGTAACAGGCGGGGCCGGTTTCATCGGCTCAAACTTTGTTCGTTATGTGTACAATAATCACCCGGATGTGCAGATTACTGTTCTGGATAAGCTGACGTATGCCGGAAACAAGGCCAACATCCAAGATCTGCTGGGCGACCGGGTCCAGCTGGTCGTTGGTGACATTTGCGATGCGCCGCTGGTCGACAAGCTGATGAGCCAGGTCGATACCTGCGTTCATTTCGCCGCCGAAAGTCACAACGACAATTCGCTGATCGACCCAAGTCCGTTCCTGCATTCTAATGTGGTTGGCACCTACACGCTGCTGGAAGCCGCACGTAAGTATGACATTCGCTTCCACCACGTTTCGACCGATGAGGTCTATGGCGATCTGCCGCTTCGGGACGACCTGCCTGGCCATGGTGAGGGTAAAGGCGAGAAGTTCACGACTCAGAGTCGGTACAATCCTTCCAGCCCGTATTCATCCACTAAAGCCGCGTCGGACATGCTCGTTCACGGGTGGACTCGTTCCTTCAAAGTTCGTGCGACCATATCGAACTGCTCGAACAACTACGGGCCGTATCAGCATATTGAAAAATTCATCCCGCGTCAGATTACAAATATTTTGAGTGGGATTACACCGAAGCTCTACGGTACAGGTAAAAATGTCCGGGATTGGATCCACACTGAAGATCATTCGCGGGCAATCTGGACAATTTTGACAAAGGGCAAGATTGGTGAGACTTATCTGATTGGGGCTAATGGTGAAAAGGACAATAAGACGGTCCTGGAGCTGATTCTTAAACTGATGGGCAAGTCGCCAGACGATTACGAGCAAGTTAAAGATCGTCCCGGTCACGACCTGCGCTACGCCATTGATTCTACTAAGTTGCGCACTGAGCTTGGCTGGGAGCCGCAGTTTACGGACTTTGAGTCGGGTTTGAAGCACATCATTGATTGGTACACTGAGCATGAAGATTGGTGGCAAGCAGAAAAGGCTGCGGTCGAAGCCAAGTATGCGAAGCAAGGGCAATAACAAAAATAACAAGACGAAGCGCAAGTCGCTTCGTTTTTGTGTGAAAACACGGAGATGAATCTTAATGAAGAAGATTTTAATTACGGGCGCTAATGGCCAGTTGGGTACTGAATTACGGCATATGTTGGACGGCCGCGGGATTGCATACCGCGCGACCGATACCAAGGAATTGGACATTACTGATGCCACAGCGGTGAATGCGTATTTTGCCGATTACAAGCCCGATATTGTGTATCATTGCGCTGCATACACGGCGGTTGATAAGGCAGAGGACGAAGGTAAGGCAATCGATGAGCTGGTCAATGCCAAGGGCACTGAGAACATGGCTAAGGCTGCCGGCGCCAATGATGCAACTCTGATATACATCAGCACGGATTATGTTTTTGATGGCGATAGTAATGAGTTGTACACCGTCGATCACAAGCCCGCTCCACGCAATGAATACGGCCGAACCAAGTACGAAGGCGAGCAGGCCGTTCAAAAGTACGCTAAGAAGTATTACATCATTCGGACCTCTTGGGTGTTCGGTGAATACGGCCACAACTTTGTCTACACGATGCTGAACTTGGCCAAAACCCATGACAAATTGACAGTGGTCAATGATCAGTTTGGGCGGCCGTCATGGACTAAGACCCTTGCGGAGTTCATGTTGTTTGCCGTTGATCACGACCTGGAGTACGGGATTTATCACTTGTCGAACGAGAACAGTTGCAATTGGTATGAATTTGCCAAGGCAATTCTCAAGGACACGGATACTGAGGTTGTGCCGGTCACGAGTGCTGAGTATCCGCAGAAAGCTTGGCGGCCACGGCATTCGATCCTAGATCTGAGCAAGACCGAGGCCACTGGATTTAAGATGCAGACTTGGCAAGAGGCACTTGCTGACTTTATGAAGGTCATTGACGCATAGTCTGGTACTAGCACAGCGTGGAGAACGGCCCTCGGAGTGTATCTCGTTGACCCTACATTCCGAGGGCCGTTTGCGTAACTTCATCCAAGGTAGATTTTCTGAAGAGTAGTTAAGTCTGTCGAAGAAAGCTCGAGTTGAGTCTCTAAATAGTTAGCCCATGAGTTATATTCTCTGGCGATAAGCTCGAACACGGCCTGTATATTGACTTTTTTTGCTGGCAAGGCGCCCATGCTTTCGACCTGATTGCCATGAGTGGAACGGGTCTCTGGGGCTATAATTCCTGAGGATTTTAAGCCAACATTTGATGAAAGATAATCGGCCTGCATCGTTTCTTCAGGGATACCCAAAGCGGCTTCGATGAGCATGGCTGCGACCCCGGTACGATCTTTGCCCGCGGTACAATGAATGAGGACGGATTGATTATCATCAGGATTGTTCAAGAGCAGGCTGAACATGTCTTGGTAGGCCGACTTGGCGTGCGAGTCCGTGAGCATTTTCTTGTACGTGTGCACTACCGGGTCTTCAGGCTTGGCGAAGTGCCGTTTGAGCCGCTGTGAGAAGCTCGCATGGTCGCTGAAAGGCATGACCGGCAGTTGGTAGTAGCGCGCCTCTGGCGGCAAGATATCGGGATGGCGTCTGACCTCATCATCAGTTCGCAGGTCAATGACCTCTTCCACGCCGTAGTCATCTGCCAGTTGCTGGGCGTCTGCTTGGGTCAGCTGGTCCAGCGCGCCAGAGCGTAGTAGTTTGTCTGGCTTGATGGTGCGGCCGTCCTTGGCCCGATAGCCAGCAAAGGTGCGCAGATTGATCGCATGTGGCACTTCAAGAATGTGATTGTTTGTCATGATACCCTCCGCTATGATGCTCCTTCTCATAAAGTACCAGTTTGACTGAACGGGGTCTATGATTGACGGCAAGAAAAAAGGCCGCTTCCTGATGAAGCGGCGCGGCCGATTGAGGTTAATAGGCTTGATTAGGAACGATAATAACTTTAACCGTTTTAAATAAAATAATGATGTCGTTGAGAATGCTGCGGTGACTGATGTATTCCAAGTCGAGGTCAACCATCTGATCAAAGCTCAACCCGTTGCGCCCTGACACCTGCCATAGACCGGTGCAGCCCGGGGCGACCAGGAGTCGCTGTTTATCATACGCCGTGTAAGCGGCGTATTCACGGGGCCAGGCACGGCCGTGGCCCAACCAAGCTCATGTCGCCGCGCAGCACATTGTACAGCTGCGGCAGTTCGTCAAGGCTCGTCTTACGAATGAAGCGGCCGATGCGCGTGATACGAGGATCGTCTTTCATCTTGAACATGGCGCCGGCGATCTCGTTTTGTTCAGTGAGTTTAGCGAGCTTGGACTCTGCGCCGACGCACATCGACCGGAACTTGTACATCCGAAAGCGTTGGCCGTCTTTTCCGATTCGGAATTGGGAGAAGAAAACGGGGCCGGCCGGGTCATCCAGCTTGATGAGAATGGCCAAGATTAAAAAAAGTGGCGATAACAAAACAAGGCCAAGCACGCTGCCGACCACATCCATGGTCCGCTTGACGGCCATGTAGCCATGCTGGCTAGCAAGCGCGGTTGCATCTGGCGCGGTTTGCTCAGCAGCACGGGGCTTCTTTCCTAGATAATTTTCCATGCGTTAACGTTTCCCCCAAACTCTGTTCTGTCTACGACGGCATTGGCGGTTGCACAGAACACAACAAGTATCTTAACATGATTTTAAGAAAGTAGCATTATTAATCGCTCGCAGAGAATGTTTTTTTCTAATCACCCGTAGATAATGTCATTTGGAGCCACTTATTTCCGCAGTTGGATATTTTGGATAGAAATCGCTTTCAAATGTTTCAACTGTCTTCAGACGACGTTATTAGTGGTATAGTAAAATGACGAATATTAGTGGGAGTAGAGTGTATGCGAAAAACTATCGGGGGGTTCATGATCATCGTCATTTCGGTGATCATGATTGCCGGGCTGGCGATAATTGGCAACCAGCGTGAACAAACTGAGCTTGACGCACAATCCGCTGGCTTTAGCCGCATTGGGCGCAATCGCACATCTTCCGCAAAGGTCAAGGCCTCAAATCATTCTGTGAAGGCGAAGACGAAGTTGGCCAAGACAGTGACTTACGCTGCGATGGGTGACGACATCGCAGCGGGGCACTACACGGCGACCGAGAAGGGTGCTTACCCATATCTGGTGGCCGCTGACTTGCGGCAGTCGCAAGGATTTACCGTCACGATGATTGAGTCATGGCAGGCAGGTGCCACCATCGGCACGCGCGGGTTACCGAGCATTGATCAGGTGGCTGAGGGCAAGCCAGATGTTGTCTCGCTTCAGTACGGGAACAATGAACAAACTGCTGCCGGTAGCTCCGCCAGTCTCTATCAGGCGAATCTAACGAAGGCGGTAAGTCAACTGAAGGCGAAGTTGCCGCGGGTCAAGGTTATCTTGATCACGCCGTGGCGGCAGCAGGTAGCTTATCAGCGCGCGGTGCTCGCCGTTGGGAAGGCGACAGGGTCAACGGTCGTTGATATTTCGGCGATTGAGGCCGCAAGCCAGACACACGCTACTGTCAGTACCAAGTCCTGGGCGGGCACGCCTCGAGGCGACTGGCCGAATGACCGCGGCAATGTTGAAATTGCCCATGCAGTCGCTCAAGTAATCAGTAAGCTGTACAAGTAACTGAGGGAGTTAAAGTATGGATGAGAATAAAGCACAAGTGATTCCACAGCGGCCGGCGCATCGGCATCACCATCATCACCGGCACCATCGTCAGTTTCACGTCTGGCGGTGGGTGGCCGGTGTGGTGGCGGCGCTATTGATCATCGCGGCAGGAGGCGCCTATTACGTCTACCACACATTGCATTCTACGGCGAATCACACCTACATTCCGCTACACAACCAGAAACAATCTGCTTCGGCCTTAAACAAGAACAAGCCCATCAGCATTCTTCTCATGGGGACAGATACCGGGGCCTTGGGCCGGACGGAAACCAATGGGCGATCAGACACGATGATCCTCGCCACCTTGAATCCGGCGAAGAAGACGACCACCATGGTCAGTATTCCCCGGGACACGATGGCCCAAATGATCGGCGATGATGGGGTCAATATCCAGAAGATCAACGCGGCTTACAGCATCGGCGGCGCGGATATGGCGGTCAACTCGACCACAGCGCTGATCGGCGTGCCGGTGAATTACTACGCGGTCGTCAACATGGGCGGCCTGGAGAAGATCGTCAACGCCCTGGGTGGCGTGACGGTGACGCCGGCCCTGAGTTTCTCCAATACGGGCTATACCTTCACCAAGGGCAAGGCCACTGAGATGCACGGCAAGGAAGCCTTGGCCTACATTCGGATGCGGTACAACGATCCCAAGGGCGACTACGGCCGGCAGGACCGGGAACGGCAGGTCATCACCGGCATCATCAAGGCAGCGCCGTCTTTGAAGACGCTGACGAAGTTCCAAGAGCTGATGAGTCAGGTCCAAAACAATTTCCGGACGAATCTTCAGTTTGATGACATGGTGGCCTTGTACAGCAAGTATCGTGATGCGGGGCAGACGGTCAAACAGGACCATCTGCAAGGCGTCGGCGCGTATCTGAACGGGTCTTCCTATCAGATTGCGTCGACTAAGGAATTGCAGCGAGTCTCGGACTTGCTCAACAACAGCCTTGACTTGCCAACGGCCACCCTCAATAATGAGGAAACGAAACAGAATGCCTTGAACCCGCACTTTGACTGGCATGCTGGCAACAGCAGCGTCAAGTACACGGTGCAAGGCGCAGATCAGGTGAATTAATCCTGGCGTCACCGTTGGGCGTTTTCCCCGAAGGTGGCGTTTGTGTTGTAGCTGGATCCCAAATGTTTAGGAGAATTCAATGGACGACGAAGTAATTAGTTTAGGCCAGATTTTTGCCATTCTGCGGAAGCACATCATCGCAATTATTGTCGCGACCTGTGCCGGCGGCGTGCTTGCCGCGGCGGTCACTTTCCTGGTGATGCAGCCGAAGTACGAATCCACCGCAATGGTGCTGGTCAACCGCAAGCAGACTACCGCCGCGGGCCAGTACAATGACCTGCAAACCGACCTGCAGATGATCAACACATACAAGGACATCATCACTAAGGACGTGGTGTTGAGTCCGGTGCGCGAGAACCTGCAGAAGAAAGGTGTGGTCGTTGGCAGCACTGGCGAACTGGCCAATGAGATCACTGTCTCGAACAACACGAATTCGCAGGTCATGAGTGTCACCGCCAAGGCGGATGATCCTTACACGGCGCGGGCAATCGTCAATGAAACAGCTGAGGTCTTCCGAAGCAAGATCACCTCGATCATGACCAACGCCAAGAACGTGACGATCATCTCCCGTGGGACGTTGAACAAGAACGCGGTGAGTCCACGCAAGAAGCTGAACATTTTGATTGGGCTGCTGGCTGGGCTCGTGGTCGGCATTCTCTTCGCTTTCCTGCGTGAGTTGACCGATCGCACGGTCAAGGACCCGGCGTTCATCACGGACACCCTGGATCTGCCGCTGCTCGGGACGATCACCGAGGTCGATGAGCACAACATCAAGCTGGGCACCAAGGGACTGCGGCCGACTGGCCGGTCTCGCCGATAGGAGGGCACGCACATGGCATGGTATAATCATAAAAGCAAGAAGCTGCTCGCCAACCAAAGTGTCCGCCAAGGGGTTGCACTCGTCACCGATTACGACCCGACTGGCCGCGTGAGTGAGGAATACCGGACCCTGCGGACCAATATTTCCTTCTCTAAGGCTGGTGGGGCCATCAAGTCGATTGCCGTCACTTCAGACGCGCCGGCGGAAGGGAAGTCCACCGTCAGTGCTAACTTGGCCGTGACTTTTGCGGCGCAGGGGTTAAAAACGATTCTGGTGGATCTCGATATGCGCCGGCCAACGGTCAACGCCACGTTTGGCCTGCAGAACACCAGCGGCTTGGTGACACTGCTGACGGACGAGTCCAATGACCTGGCCGGCCTGCTGCCACTGTACTGCAAGGCGACCAACATCGACGACTTGGCCGTGATGACCTCTGGGCCCACACCGCCGAATCCCTCAGAGCTGCTTGGCTCCGACCAGATGATCGCGCTGCTCAACGAATTGCGCACGCGCTATGACCGGATCATCTTGGACACGCCGCCTCTGATGAGTGTCACAGATGCGCAGATCGTTGCGTCTCACGCCGATGCCACGATTCTCGTGGTGCCTTACGGGATCGCCCAGAAGGCGGCCGTGCTGGACGCAAAGGTGCTCCTGCAGAAGGTCAATGCCAACATCATCGGTGTCGTCATGAACCGGGTGCCTCAGCCAACCGGCTCGGGGTACTACTATTACGCTGGCTATTACAAGTAATCCCATATCAATGCGTCGATGACGCAAAGGAGCTCCGATTGGCCAATTTGACCGTCGGAGCTCTTTTTGACTTTGTCTGTTTACTTGCTTTGCTTAGCTTTGGCCGCGTCCTCTTTTTTGATGCGGTCGGCGAGCCTGAGAATGTAGTCGTGCAGCTCATCCTTGATTTCCGGGTGGGTGAGGCCGTATTCAACGCTGGTTTCCACGAAGCCGAATTTATTGCCGACGTCGTAGCGCTTGCCCTTGAACTCGTGCGCAAACACGCGCTGCGTCTGGTTCAGTGTATCAATGGCGTCGGTCAGCTGGACTTCGTTGCTTTTACCCGGCTTCTGGTGCTCCAGAATGCTAAAAATCTCCGGCGTCAGCAGGTAGCGGCCGATGATGGCCAAGTCACTTGGTGCATCGTCAACAGATGGCTTTTCAACGAACTTGCGGACGTTGTACAGGCCCTCAGACACTTCGGCCTCAGGGTCGATGACCCCGTAGGCCGACACCTCCTGGTGAGGGACGCGCTTGACGGCGAGGATCGAGGCGTGGGTGCGCTCGTACTCGTTGATCAGCTGCTGGGTGAGCGGCACCTTGTCCATCATGAGGTCATCGCCCAGCATGACCACAAACGGCTCGTCGTTGACGAAAGACTTCGCCAGGCGAACCGCATCGCCCAAGCCCTTGGGGTGGGTCTGACGCACGTAGAAGAGGTTAACGCCCATGTCGGTGGTCGAGCGGACCAGGTTCAGCATCGCCGTCTTGCCTTTTTCCTGAAGGTTCTGTTCAAGCTCGGGATTGGAGTCAAAATGGTCCTCAATACTGCGCTTGTTCTTGCCTTCAACGATCAAAATGTCGGTGATCCCACTAGCCTTGGCCTCTTCAACGATAAACTGGATCGTCGGCTTGTCGACGATCGGAAGCATTTCCTTGGCCAGCGCCTTGGTGGCGGGTAGGAAGCGGGTGCCGAGCCCGGCTGCCGGGATAACTGCTTTTCTTACTTTCACGAGATTCCTCCTTGATAATTCGGTTGTTTAATACTCTCATTATACCCATGGCTGGGCGAAAACGATACCTCGGACGTTTTGGGGTTCAGCAGTGTCACATGCCGATGGGCCAAGTCCGCCAGCACCGCGGGTTGAGTACATTGCCAGGGTAAGCTTATAATGTTGACCTAATAAGTGTTTAAGGTAGGAGGACCATTTGCGAAAAGAACAAACACGGGCTGGCCATTTGGCAGCGCTGTTCACGATTCTGCTGTGGGGGACGACTTATATCGCGACCAAGGTGCTGCTGCGGCATTTTGGCCCGCTCGAGATCTTGCTCACGCGGTTTGTGATTGGTTATTTGACGCTGCTCATGATGCGGCCCGGCCGCGTGAGACTAGCGCGGCCAAAGCAGGAATGGCTGTTTGTTTTTGCCGGGCTCAGCGGCATTACCTTATACTACCTGCTAGAAAACTTAGCGCTGACCCAAACCACCGCCAGCAACGTGGGCATCATCGTCACGATCTCCCCGTTTTTCATGGCGCTGCTGACGGTCCTCTTTCTGCACGCCAAGTGCCCTAACCGCTGGTTTTACATTGGATTTGTGGTGGCGATGAGCGGCGTGATTCTGGTCAGCGACCACAGTGAAGCCGCGATGGCCGGTCATTGGCTGGGGGACGCACTGGCCGTTCTGGCCGCGCTGGTCTGGGCCGTTTATTCGCTCCTGACGGCCAAAATTGGGACGCTGGATGTGAATTTGATTCAGGCCACCCGCCACACGTTTTTCTATGGAATCTTGTTTATGCTGCCGCTGACGTGGCTGTTTGGCTTCAAGCTGGATTGGCATGAGCTGGTGCAGCCGGTCAATCTGAGCAACTTCCTGTTTCTGGGCATCGGCGCCTGTGCCCTGTGCTTTGTGACCTGGAGCTTCGCGGTGAAGCGGCTGGGGACGGTGCGGACCAGTGTTTACATGTACCTAGTACCCGTGATCACGTTGGGCTTTTCCGTGTGGCTCCTGCACGAGCCGCTCACACCGCTGATCATGCTGGGGGCCGCACTAACGCTGGTGGGCCTGTGGCTGTCCGGAAAAGCAGCCTAGCGCTGGTTAGCAAAAGACCCATGGCAGCATTGCCATGGGCCTTGGCTAAAATTCAGGCTGTTTCACGTGAAACGGGAGGGCAGGTCAAACCAAGCCGTTGCGCTTTAAAGCCCAAACGCCGGGTCGTATTCAAGCCGGCCGGACACGTTGTCCAGGCCGCCTTCGCGGATCGGCTTGATCATGAATTCGGCGCCTGTGAAGGGACCGGTAATGTCATACTGACTAGCCGGCAGGTAACCGAAGCGGCCGTAAAATTTGGGGTCGCCAAGGATGCTGATGGCCATGCGCTCGTCTTCGCCGGCCTGCATTTCCAGGTATTTGATGAGGTTGCTGCCCACGCTTTGGTGCTGGTAGGCAGGCAACACGGCCAGCGGGGCCAGGACAAACACCGGCCAAGTTTGCGCGTCGCTGATGATTTTGGCCTGGGACAGCAAGGCACTGCCGATCACGGCACCGTCGTCGCTGGTGGCAATGACATCGTAGTCGGGATCGTAGGTGGGACTTTTGCGCAGCTTGGCGACCAGCTCGGCTTCGTGGCCATCGGTGTGGGCAGCGCCGGCAAAGGCCTGTTTGATGACGTCAAGGCTGGCGTCAAACTGGTTTGGGGTAATTGGTTTGATTTTCATGGTAAAGCTCCTTTTTAAAAATTACGCGGCGAACAGCATGGCGACCAGGGTCCCAGCGGCGAGGACGAAGCCCCAGGGAATCAGGCGCTTGTAGACTGGCTGTAGGTCGCGCTTCAGGGCAAGGGACAAACAGAGCGCGCCGACCGGAGGGAAGATCAAGGCGAGCCAGCCGATTCGGTGCAGCCACTGCAAGCCCAGCTGAGGAATGAGGTAGCCCACCGCAAGCAGCAGGATGAGCACCCAGTCAGGCGCAGTGGTGCGGTCAGGTTTAGCCATGGTTTGTGCCTTCTTTCTAGTGACAAGCGTAGCACATCAAGTCGCCGTGGCGGGTCTTGAATAAAAAAGTGGCATCGTTTTCACGATTTCTGGGTTACACTGATCATGTCCGCTGGCAGCCTTTGGTGACCAGCGGTGAGCCAGAAAGGAGTTTTTAACTTGGCATTTGATGATCACTTTTTGTGGGGCGGCGCTACTGCCGCCAACCAGTACGAAGGCGGCTACCGCGATGGTGGCAAAGGCCTGAGCACCGCTGATGTGATGACTGCTGGGGCTTACGACAAGCCGCGCCGGGTCACCTGGAAGAACCCGGTGACCGGCGAAACCGGCGCCACCGCGATGCAGTTTGGCCAGGATGGCCAGCAGGTCCCAGAAGGCACCGAGCCGGCAGTATTACCCGGGGAATATTACCCGAGCCACGTGGCGACGGACTTTTATCACCATTATCAGGAAGACATTAAGCTGATGAGCGAAATGGGCTTTAAGGTGTTCCGCCTCAGCATCAACTGGGCGCGGATTTTCCCGAACGGGGATGACAAAGAGCCTAATGAGGCCGGCCTGGCCTTTTACGATCACGTCTTTGATGAATGCAAAAAGCATGACATCGAGCCGCTGGTGACGCTGTCGCACTACGAGACGCCGCTGCACCTTGCGATTAAGTACAACGGCTGGGCGAGCCGAAAGCTGATCGACTTCTTCGTGAAGTACGCCACGACCGTCATCGAGCGCTATAAGGGCAAGGTCCACTACTATTTGACCTTCAACGAGATCAACATGATCGACATGAGCGGCTATATCGGCGGCGGCATCATCAACGCCACCGAGCAGACCAGGGCGCAGGGCGCACATAACCAGTTTGTCGCCAGTGCCCTGACGGTGCGGGTGGCCCACAAGATCGATCCGGATGTCAAAATCGGCCAGATGCTGGCCTACAGTCCGCTGTATGCGTTGACCGCTGACCCGAACGATCAGCTCAAGGCGCAGGTCGACATGCAGGACACCTACTTCTTCTCTGATGTGCAAACTGGTGGCCACTATCCGGCTTACCGCCTGAAGAAGTACGCCCGCGACGGCATTAAGCTGGATGACACCCCAGAAGATTACGAGTTGCTGGCGCATTACCCGGCCGATTTTCTCAGTTTCTCCTGTTACGGCTCCAACACCGTTACCACACACAAGACCGAGGGCAGCGACGCCGGCAACTTTATGATGGGTGTCAAGAATCCGTACCTGAAGACGAACGCCTGGGGCTGGGCAACCGACCCGCAGGTGCTGCGCATTGCGCTGAACAACCTGTACGATCGCTATCACAAGCCGCTGTGGGTCGTTGAAAACGGCATTGGCTGGGCCGATGAGCTCACCGCCGATGGGAAGATCCACGACAGCTACCGCATCGAGTACCTGCAGCAGAACATTGCCGCCATGCGCGACGCCGTGACGCTCGATGGGGTCGATTTGATGGGCTACACGATGTGGGGCTGCATCGACCTGGTCTCCGCCGGTACCGGCGAGATGAAAAAGCGGTACGGCTTTGTCTATGTCGACCGCGACGACCAGGGCAACGGCACGCTGAATCGCACGCCGAAGGATTCGTTCTACTGGTACAAAAAAGTCATCGCCACCAATGGCGAAGATCTCAGCAACAACTAGTTTTAACTGGGCCACTGACACGGATCGTGCCGGCGGCCTTTTTTGGTTTGAATGGCGCAAAAAAGCCCAACCGCTGGCGCGGCTGGGCTTAGTGGCAACTTCAGACGAGCGGTTCGTAAACCAGCTCGACCAGGTTCTTGTGCGACGCGATGTTGATGCCGGAAATCGGCTGGTCGAGGATCTTCTGGTACTCGTCCAGCACATCGTTAGGCAGGGGCGTTTGCAGGTGCAGGTCGTCGATCACGTCGCTCGAGGTGTCGGTGGTACTGAGGTCGGTGAAGAGGTCAATCTTGCTCATGCAGTCGAAAAGCAGGTCGCTCAGCTGCGATTGCGGCTTGCCGTTGCCGTCAATGATCACGACTTGCGAGTGGTTCAGCGGTTGGTGCTCAATCTGGAGCATTTTGATGGCGTGATAAACATCCACAGTTTTCACCTCACTATTGTTACCCCGATTGTAGGCATTCTACCTGGAAAATACAACGGCGAAACTGGGGGCAGGGGCGGAGGATGGTCTCCGGCGGGATTCGACTGGCGACGCGAAGCTAGAGCAGTGGCCACCGCTTCGAGCCTCGCAAGCGAGTCTCTCAGTCGGGGCAAATTGTAGGCGACAAGTCGCCAACAATTTCTTCACTGCTGAGCCGATCCCGCCTCCGACCATCCTCCCTCTGCTCCCCGTTGGGCCTTCAATCGGCCTCTGGGATTTCGTTAGGTGAAGCGGACTGGGATTTGCCACCTTTTCCTGGCCGCAGCGCCCAGTAGAGTTCCTTCAAGCCGGACAAGACAAAGGTTGGGACCGCCGGGAGGAAGATTACCGCCGCGTAGAGCTCAGTGGTCAATGGCGCCGTGCCCATGACCTCGTTGAAGAACGGCATCAGGGTCACCAGCAGGGACGCGCTGGCGGCGAAGGCCACCGCCATCAGCAGGCGCGGGTTATTGAAGGGGTTGCGGCGGAATAAGGTGCGGGTGCTGCGGGCGTCGAACACGTGCCACAGCTGGCCGAACACGAGGGTCAAGAAGGCCAGGGTCTGCGCCTGGGCGGCCGGCATCCCGCTCGCTGCCCCCCAGATAAAGGCGACATAGACCAGGCCGCCCATCACGGTGCCGCGCAGGAAGATGCGGCCCAGCATGCCGGACAAGATCGACTGCTTGACGTTGCGCGGTGGGCGCTTCATGAGGTCGGCTTCTGGGACGTCGTAGCCCAGTGCAAAGCTCGGCAAGGCGTCGGAGACCATGTTCACCCACAGTACCATCAGAGCGGTCAGTGTCGGTGTGGTGGCGGCGACCTGGCCAATCGGCTGGGTCATCAGCAGCACCCCAAATAGCAGGGCGAGGACCTCGGCGACGTTGGTGGTCAGCTCGTGGCGCATGAAATTTTTGATATTGGCAAAAATGGTGCGGCCGGCGCGGACGCTGTTTTCAATGGTGGTGAACTGGTCGTCCAGCAGGATCAGGTCGGCGGCGTCTTTGGTCACCTCGGTGCCGTTGATGCCCATGGCGATGCCGATGTCGGCCGCGCGCAGGGCCGGTGCGTCGTTGATGCCGTCGCCGGTCATCGCCACGGTTTCGCCTTGGCGCTGCAAGGCATGCACGATGCGCTGCTTGTGCTCAGGAGAAACGCGCGCATACACGCGGATGTCCGGCGCCAGGCGGAACAGGGTGTCGTCGTCCATGGCGGCCAGCTGCTTGCCCTCGATGACGCGGGCGTTCGGGTCGGTCACAATGCCAAGTTTCAGCGCGATGGCGCGGGCGGTCACCGCGTGGTCGCCGGTGATCATCACGACATTGATGCCGGCCTGATGCAGCTCGCGCACGCTTTGCCGCACTTCTGGACGCGGCGGGTCGATGATGCCGGCGATGCCCAGCAGCGTCAGGTGCTGCTCGAGCTGCTCGGTGGTGCCGTGCATGGCGAGGTCCTCGTCAATGTCGCGCACCGCGACGGCCAGGGTGCGCAGAGCCTGTTCGGCGAAGCGGTTGACCTGGGCCTCGACGGCGGCGCGGCCTTCTTCGATCGAGACCAGCTGGTTGTGGTCCTCGATCAGGTCGGTTTTCGCCAGCAGCACGTCCGGTGCGCCCTTGGTCAGCACCTGGTACTGGCCGCCGTCGTTGATCACCACGCTCATCATTTTGCGTTCGGAATCAAATGGCAGCTCGCGGATGATGTCGATGTCCAGGGCCTGGTCCTTGTTGAGGACGGTGTCGCGGTCGACGCCGGCCTTGTGCCCCATGACAATCAAGGCCACGTCGGTGGGGTTGCCGTAGGGCTGTGAGCGGCCGTCCTCGTCCGCCTGGATCGCGGCGTCGTTGTTCAGGACGCTAGCCAGCATGAAGCGGGTGAAGCCTGGGGTGTTGTCTTCCTCATCGGGCAGAATCTCGCCGACGGGTTCGTAGCCATCGCCCTCGACCACGTAACTGGCTCCGTTGGCGTAAAAGCGCGTGACAGTCATCTGGTTGCGCGTCAGCGTGCCGGTTTTGTCAGAGGCAATGTAGCTGGTAGCGCCGAGGGTCTCGACTGAGTTCAGCGACTTGATCAGGCCGTTGTTCTTTGCCAGCATGGTCGCACCGATCGTCAGCACGATTGACCGCACGGCCGGCAAGGCATCGGGAATGGCGGCCACCGCTAAGGCGATGGCGGTTGACAGGGATTCGGCAAGGACCTCAAAGGACAGGATGCCGGTTTGCTGCACAGCCTTGACCATTTCGAGGATCAGGGTCAAGGCGACAATGATGATCGCGACGATCATCAGCTTTTTGGACAGGGCAGCAATGGTGCGCTCGATTGGGGTTTTCTTGGTTTCGACCTGGTTGAGCAGGGTCGCAATTTTCCCCAGCTCGGACTGCATCCCGGTGGCCACGACGACGCCCAGGCCGTTGCCGTGGGTGACTGTTGCCCCGGAGAAGCCCATATTGGAGCGGTCGCCGACTTGGGCGTCGCCGGCGAGGGCGTGGGTCTGCTTCTGGACCGGCTCGGCTTCCCCAGTCAGGTGGGCCTCGTTGGTTTGCAGCTCGGCCACATGGAGCCAGCGGACGTCGGCTTCAATGAAATCGCCGGTTTTGACGCTGACAATGTCGCCAGGGACTAGCTGGCTGGCCGGCACGGTTTCCCACTCCGAGTCGCGCAGGACCTTGGCGTGGTGGTCGGCCATGACCTTCAAGGCGTCCAGCGACTTCTGCGCACTTTTGGCCTGCCAAAATGACAGGCCGGCATTAATGAAAATCAGTAGGAGGATCGCGATGCTTTCGTACACGGCGGCCATGCCGTGGGCCGGGTCATCGCGCACGAAAAAATCGTAGCCGGCGCTGGCCCATGCAAGCCCGACGGCAATGAACAGGATGATGACCAGCGGCTCCTTCAGGCTGAGCAGGAACTGCTTCCAGGCCGGGGTCTGCTTGGCCTGAGCCAAGGCGTTTTCGCCGTACTCGCTCAACCGCCGGTCGGCCTCCTGTTGAGTTAGGCCGGTGCTGCGGTTGGTGTGCAGGCGATTAAGGACATCTGCTTTGTGTTCGTTGTGGGGGTTCATTTTCTTCCTCCTTAAAAGACAAAAGGGCACGGCGTCCAAGCGACTTTCCTCCCCGAGAAAGCAAACTTGAGCGCTGCGCCCAACCGAATGTCTAGTATTGATTACCTAAATCTTACCGGAACGATAATTATGTTGTCAAGTTCACCGGCTCAACCACTAAAAAAGCGACCGCACGCGGCGGCCGCTGTGAGTTGCGATTAAGCATCCGGTGGGGCCACGGTCAACGTCCAGGTAATGGTGGCGTCATAATGCCCTTTTTTAACCGCGGGGTATTTGCCCATGGTCAGCCGTAAGTTGTTGATCGAAGCCGGCGGAGCGACCGTTGCGTTTTGGAACAACGTGGTCGGCTCAGGCGCGCCGTCTTGGAGCTTGATGGTCTGGTTGTTGTAGTTGAAGCTGATGACCGTCTTCTCCGGGTGATAGCCGCTGCCCAGGGGGAAGCTAGTGGTCATTTGGGCGGTCAAGCTGCTTTTCGCATCGCTGGGGATCTGCGCGGCAATGCCGCCGGCGTATTCGATCCCTTGGTCGTCGGTCACCCGGCCTGGCACGGTGAAGCCCGTCACAAATTGAGCCACGCTGAGGTTGCCGAAGTTGAAACGCGCCGGGACGCTCAGCGAGAGTGGTGGCTCGATGACCGCGGGGACATCGACGGTGGCGCTGATATGTGCGTTGTTGCCGATGATGGCTCCGGCGTCTTGGCCGGTCAAGATGGCACCGGGGGCAGTGGTGGTCGCTGCCATGATCGGGGCGGACACGGTGTAGGTCTGGCCGTGATTCCTTTTCTGGAAGGCGGAGAGTCCCGCCACGGTAATCTGATGCGCCACCTGAAATACGTGGCCGTTGCGATCGCGGACAGAGGCCAAGGGGCCCACCGGGAGGCCGTCGCGTGGGTAGGCATGGCCAAGCGCCGTGAGGGTCACTGGGACCTTGCCGGTGCTATCGACGACAAAGCCGTAGTGGTTATCGGTCTTCATCTGGAAGGCCAGGTTCTGGCCGTTATTGGCGTCTTGCACCGGCCAGTCTTGCTTACTTTGATCGCCGTTGTAGGTCACGGTATAGACTTGCTTGAGCCGAGTGCCGCGGTACACGGCGCTTGGCGCTGGCTCATCATTTGGCGCCTTGATCGCTGTCTGGGCGCCTGCCGAGACGAGCCCGGGAATGGTTTCAAAAGTGACAATGGCATCTTCAAAATTCTCGCCAGTTGACCCAGTGAAGCCCCAGTAGACGTTGGTCCCGCCAAAAATGGCTTGGGATTGCGCCTTGGTCCAGGTCAACTGCTTTTTTAGAAAAGTCCCATCCGTCAGCTCAACTTCAAACTTGATGGTGCCGCCGCCATCCGTCGCGGCGTCGGGTTTCCAGTCTATGGTGACGGTGTGCCACTTGCCATCATTGAACTGCTGGCCGGCTGCCAGCGCTTGGTAGCCGCCCAGTCCTTTGTGTGTGGCCTTGTTGTCCAAACTGTCTAGGCCGGACGTGCTGCTGGCGCTGCCCCACACCAGTCCCAGGTTTTCGCCGACCGCATACCTAGTGTACTGATAGTCCGTTTGCCCCGGAAAGCCCCAGCCGACATACTGTTTCTTACTATCAGCGGGATAAGTGACATTTTTGTCGAGCCAGTCGGCGTTTTTGTAGGGGTCAAAGACAATCGCGAAACTTCTCGGCAGTGCGCCAGGAGTACTGCCTGTGTTGAGCTGCCAGACCCCCAGACCGGCGCCGTCATCGTAGGGCCGAGTGGGCCGGGCGCCACCGGTTAAGGCAAAGGCCATCCCGTCGGCGGGCTCAGTGTTGGTTCCAAAGTAGATGTGCATTTTACTTGAAAAAGGCTGCGTCAGAGAAATCGGATCGATGCTCCAAATCGCGCCAGATTGGTGCGGCACTTTGTCCTTGGTGACTAGGGCGGCAACGTTAGTTCCATCAAGGCCAGTCAACACCTTGGGTGATTCTGTATTTTTACCAACGGTCCCCAGCACTTGGTTGAACGGCACGTACAGTTTTTGACCCGTACCTGGGTCAATCGGCTCTGGTATGTTAATTTCGGGGTCAGAAAGCCAGCTGGCGGCCTGAACGGTGGGGGTGACAGTCAGGCCGGCGGCGATCGTGAGGCCGGCGATCATGGCAGCAAACGCCACAGAACGCTTAAAGAATGTCCGGTGCATCAATCCCCACCTCCTTTTTCGGCCGGGTGGTGCGGGCCACGCCCAGCAGCATGATCATCCCGATCAGCGTGAGCGACCACGGCTTGGCCTCACCGGTTTCCGGTAGGCGGCGCCGGCCTTGGTCGCCATCGGTATCCGGCAGGCGATAGCGGACGGTGTGGTTGCGCTGCGTCCCCGGTAACGGGTCGATTGGCTGGTGAGCTGGCAGTGGCTGGTCAGGGGCGGCCGGTTGAATGTGGTGCGGGGATGCGAGCACGGTGAACTCAGCGGTGGTCGTGCCGGCCGCGGCGGCAGCCGGCCTGGCCGGCCCCGCGGTGAGCAACCCGCCGAACACGCCGCTGCTAATGATGAGCAATTTTTGCCAGCGTTTCATGCGTCACGCCTCCTTTGTTTGGTTGGCACTGCGGCGCCGGCGACTGAAGAAGATGATCACCCACACCAGTGTGGCCAGGCCCAGACCGATCAGCAGCCAGCCCCACCACGGCATGATGAACGGCCGCTTCAGTTGCAGCTGGCGGTTGATCTTGTCCGCCTGGGCCGTCAGAATCGAAAAATTGCGGCGCCAGTGCCAGTTGCCATTGGGGCTTTCAATCTTCAGGTCTAAGGTGTAATCCCCGGGTTCCAGCGCGTTTTTCTGCAGGATGCCGTAATCAAAATGCGAGTTCGGCGCGACGGCGTAGTTCGTGTGGCTATTTTGCATCACGACGGTTTTGGTGTTGCGCCGGTAGACTTTGGCCATGAAGTGCATTTTGCCCCAGAAGCTCGGCGTGGGATTTTGAATGGTGGCGAGCACCCCAGGCTGGTTGCTTTGCACGCCGGCGCCGACGCCCGTCAATTTCAGGTCGTGCTTGACGTAGTTGACGGCGCCGGGGCTGGTTTGCAACTGGACGCCGATCACGGTGGCAAACTGGTTCTTCAACTTAATGCCGTCCGTCTCGCCGCCGGCCGATTTTTGCTTGTCGACGATGTACAGCCCGCCGAGAAGCACACCCTTGAAGCCTTTAGCCGGGATGGTGAGGGTGACGGTGGCGTTGCGCGTTTGGCCAGGGGCCAACACGATGGTTTGGGAGGGCTGTCCCAGCTCGGCCAACCGGTATTCAGCGGAGCCATCTCGCGGCCCGCCCGGGGTGTAGCCAATCACGCCATTGTGCTGAGTGAACGCGGTTGTCAAAGACAGGTGCAGCGTGCGCGGCGCACTGGACTGGTTAGTGACGGCCACCGTTAGATCCTGTTTTTGGCCAGGCTTCACGATCAAGTCGAAATAACTGGAGACGGAGGTGCGCTGGTTGTTCGGAATCACCGGGCTCACGGTGTACTGGGCGCCATTGTTGGTGCCGCTGGCGGCATGAACCGGCTGTCCGGCTAGGCCCAGCAAGGCGAGCCAGCTAGCAATAATGAGGCTGAGGCGAATCTTTACGCGCGTCATGGCTGAATCCTTTCTCACGAAAAAACGATCGCAGGGGCCGGCCCTCGATCGTTGTGGCAAGCCCAAAGAGCCAAGGGCTAACAGCTTTTCAAACTCATTTGGCGAACCTTGGCGTTAAGGCTGCGGGGTGCTGGTCAGCGTCCAGGTGATGGTCGCGTCGTACACCCCTTTTTTGACGTCTGGCTTAGCGTTGATGTGGAACTTGGTGGCACCATCGACGCTGGCCTGATTATCGCCTTGACCCAAATCCTTTGCGGCGGTCCAAACCTTTGCTGCCGTGCCGTCCGTATTCAGGTCAGCCACCACCGGGTCTGGCGTGGCGGTGTTGGACTTGTCGACATCGCCCAGGGCCAGACTCAAGATACCGTCCAGTTTCTGCGTGTCATCAGACACCAAAGTTGGCTGGTCGATGCTGGCGGTGAGGACCCAGCCGTCGCCGGTCCCGCGCAGGTCGGAGACCTTCAGTAGGGTGTTATTCTCCGCGGTATCTCCGGTTGGGTTTTGGACCGTCCCATCCACGTAGGCTAAGTCGGTTCCAGCAATGATTTTGGCGATCGTCGCGTCTTCAAAGTGCAAATCCGGCGCCTTGACCAGCCAAAGATTCTCATTCTTGCTCCCTGGCGTCCCAGTATGCCCACCATCCTCAGTGGGTCCACCGGCGGTGACTTCGAATTCAGCGCTCGTCGTTGCGGTGATTGATGATCCATCATCCGCGGCGAAAACGTCCACCGGAGTCAGTGCCGCAGCACCAATAAGTGCCAGTGCGGTCAAACTTGTCATCAACTGTGTCTTTTTCATAATTGCCCCTCCTTGAATAATATCTGCTTAGCGCGTCAACCCGGACCGATCGCTTACCCAAACGATGGCCACCCAAGCCAACTTTTTGCCTGCTTGGTTGTTTCAAATATAGCATGATTCAGTTTGATAAATATTCCGTATTTTGAAAAAATTCTTTTCTAAATTTGGAAGAATAAAATACCTGGCAGATTTTTTAATAGAAATGATTACGTTTTCAAGAACGAGTATTGTCAGTGTGAGCAGGTCGGGAAGCAATCGAACACGTGCTGCCGCTACGCGGAATAACGGCACACAGACTGCCCTTTTCAAAAGAACGCCCGGCTATTTTGAGCACTAAAAATCCCGGTTCAAAATGCGAAAGTAAATATTGTTCAAGCCACGAACCTTATGCGATTTTAAAGCACTCAGACTGGTTCTGCTTTGCTAACCGCGGACTGGCCAACATGATCGTGATCACCAAAAAGAAAGCGTTTGTATAATCGCCCGGATTCTTCTAAAATGAACTTGTGACTGCATTCACGTAGTCAAATTAGCAGGGCAATCAAAAGTATGGAGGACAAACATGCGCAAGACAAAGATCGTGTCGACTCTGGGGCCGGCATCTAATGACTTAGAGACCATCGTCGCCTTGATCCACGCGGGGGTAAACGTGTTCCGTTTCAACTTCTCCCATGGTGATCATCCCGAGCAGCTGGGCCGGATGAACCTGGTCAAGCAAGCGATGAAGGAAACTGGTATCAAGGTTGGGCTGATGCTCGATACCAAGGGCGCGGAGATCCGCACCGGCGAAAACGTTGACGATGCCGTGTTCCACTACGACACCGGCGACAAGATCATCCTGACGATGAACACGGGCATCCAAAACGTCAAGGACCGCATTGACGTGACCTACGCCGGGCTGTTTGACGACGTGGAAGTCGGCGGCCAGATTCTGTTTGATGACGGCCTGCTGGGCACGACCATTTTGTCCAAAGACGCCAAAAAGCGCGAACTGACACTGGGCGTGCAAAACCCAGCGGAGCTTGGCAGCAAGAAAGGCGTCAATGCGCCTGGGGTATCCCTGAAGCTGAAGGGGCTGACCGACAAGGACCGCGACGACATCAAGTTTGGCGTCGAGCAGGGCATTCACTTCATTGCGGCCAGCTTTGTCCGCAAGCCAAGCGACGTGCAGGACCTGCGCGACCTGCTTGAAGAAGTCGGCGGCCAGGACGTGCTGATCATCCCTAAGATCGAATCGCAGGAGGGCATCAACAACGCCGACGAGATCATCCGGCTCGCCGATGGCGTCATGGTTGCGCGTGGCGACATGGGCGTCGAGATCCCTTACGAAGAAGTGCCTGCCGTTGAACAGGAGCTGATCCACAAGGCCAATCTGATTGGGAAACCGGTCATCACCGCGACGCAGATGCTGGACTCGATGCAGGAGAACCCGCGGCCGACCCGCGCCGAAGTGACTGACGTGGCGTTTGCCGTGCTGCAAGGCACCGACGCGACGATGCTGTCAGGCGAGTCCGCTAATGGCGACTATCCAGTCGAATCCGTGCACACCATGGCCGTGATCGACGAGCGCGCTGATAAAATGCGGCCGCTGCACAGCCCAGTGCTAAATGAGCTGAAGCAAAGCGGCTCCATCACCACCACGACGGCGATTGCTGCGGTCACCGCCGCCGAGCGCGTGTCCGCTAAGGCCATCATCACGCTGACCTCCAGCGGCTACACCGCCCGGCAGATCAGCCGCCTGAAGCCAGCAGCGCCAATTATTGCGCTGACTTACACGGAGCGCACGGCGTCGCAGCTGCTACTGTCATGGGGTGTGACCCCGATGGTGCTGCCGAAGGGCGACGCCTATGAAGACCTGATTGCCCAGGCGGAGCAGCGCCTGATCAAAGAAGGGGTGGTGGCTGCAGGTGACGTGATCGTCATTGTGGTCGGTTTACCCTTATATCAGGCGGGTTCAACTAACAACGTGCTGATCTCGCGGGTCAACGAGGACGCCGCAAAAGACTAGTAAACCCGAACAAGAGAGAGAAGTCGGCGAAGGCCGGCTTCTCTTGTTGTCTAAAATCGTGTAAAACACGAACGTTAAATAAGAAAAATTGTTCTGTTTACAATTTTAGCCGAATATTCTATGATTGATTCCGTGCTGATTTGAAAATTTCAGAAAGCAGGCAATCATTCATGAAACAAAAGCTCCTGGATTACTTTGAAGTCGCGGAATTAGGTAGTACAGTCCGGCGTGAAATTTTGGCCGGGTTCACCACATTCATCTCAATGGCCTACATTCTGTTCGTCAATCCGTCCGTGCTCGGTGCGGCCGGCATGGATAAAGGCGCCGTCTTCACGGCGACCGCCTTGGCCAGTGCGCTGGGCTGTATCCTCATGGGGGCGCTGGCCCGCTACCCGATCGCGACCGCGCCGGCTTTGGGCATCAACGCCTTCTTCGCTTATTCAGTCGTCATCGGCATGAAAATTCCGTGGCAGACGGCGCTGGCCGGCGTGTTCGTCGCCAGTCTGATTTTTATTTTGATCACGATCTTCAAGCTGCGGGAAATGATCATCGATGCGATTCCCGCCGACCTGAAGTACGCAATCTCCGGTGGCATCGGGTTGTTTATCGCCTTTCTGGGCCTGAGCAACGGGAAGCTGATCACCGCTAACAAGTCCACCATTGTGGGTCTAGGGTCGCTTGAGAACCCGCTGGTGTGGCTGACGATTTTCGGCTTGGTCGTGACCGCCATCCTGATGGTGCGCAAAGTGCCTGGGGCGATTTTCATCGGCATGGTGCTGACCACGCTGCTGGGCTTGGTCACCGGCCAGATCAAGGCCCCGACCGCACTGATTGCGACGGCGCCGAGCCTGAAACCGACATTCGGCGTGGCGGTGATGCACATCGGCGACATCAACACGCTCCAGCTGGCGGTCGTGGTTCTGACTTTCCTGCTGGTCACGTTCTTTGATACCGCCGGCACCCTGGTCGGGCTGGCCAACCAGGCGGGCTTCATGAAGGATAATAAAATGCCGCGGGTCGGCAAGGCGCTGGCCTCAGATTCTACCGCCATGCTGGTCGGCTCGGTGCTCGGGACCAGCCCGGTTGGGGCCTATGTTGAATCCTCAGCCGGCATCGCGGTCGGCGGCCGTACTGGGATTACCGCCATCACGACCGGCGTGATGTTCCTGGTTGGGATGATCTTTTCGCCCCTGCTCTCGGTCGTGACCGACCAAGTCACCGCGCCGGCGCTGATCATCGTCGGTGTGCTGATGGCGCAGTCGCTACGCAATATCAACTGGTCGCAGCTGGAAATCGCCATTCCGTCGTTTCTGATTCTGATCGGCATGCCGCTGACCTACAGCATTTCCGACGGCATTGCGCTGGGCTTCATCATGTACCCGATTACAATGCTGGCGGCCCGCCGCGGCAAGGAAGTATCCCCAATCATGTACGGCCTGTTCTTCGTCTTCATCGGGTTTATGTGGATTCTGAACGTGGGGTGATTGGTTTTTAAATTGGAAAAATGTGGCAGTGCTGACCAGTTGGTCGCACTGCCTTTTTGGTGTCGGCTAAAAGTGAGTGGTGCTTGTTTGGTGCTGCACTGGTACACTGGCGGTCGCGCCCACAATGCCCAGGCCGGTGAGGACTTGGTCGAACTCGGCGAGCTGGCAGGCTAAGGTTGGCACGGCCTGACTGTCAGGCTGGTTGATGAGCGCCGTGATGAAACTGTACGTCAAAATAGCCAGGTGCTGCGCGATTGCCGGCAGATGAGCCAGTTTGACGCCGCGGCGGTTGAGGTCACGCTGATAAAGGGCGGCGATGTGCTGGATCGCCACCCGCGTGAAGCTGACCTCCACCGTGTCGATTTTGCTCAGCAGCCGCGCGTGGCAGAGCAGCGCTGGGTCCTCACCATCAGGGGCAACCATTGCGGGCAGATGACACTGCCCCAAAAACAGGGCCGTCAGCTGGGTGGTGGTGGCCTGAATCAGCGCGCTGGCCAGCGCAAACTTGTCCTGATAGTGATTGTAAAAGGTCGTTTGCCCAATTTCCGCGCGGCTGGCCAGTTGGCACACGGTGGTGGCGCCGAAGGACTCCTCGCACAGCAGTGCATAAAAGGCGGTCGTAATGGCCCGCCGAGTTTTGCGGACTCTCAGATCATTTGGATTTAACACATTATCTTCTCCTCACGCAGACGATTCGACTCTGGCGAAGTGAGTTAGGTTCCGACTGCATTGTAGTCGGGTGCCTTTTTGGGATACAAGCATTTGCACCCGGGTTGTGGGCACTCAAGGCGCGCTTGCCCCGAAACGGTCAGCTGGGTTCAAACCGCCACCAACTCCTGGCGGGGCGCGCTTATACTACCGGTGTTTAGAGTATTGAAAATGGTGAATACTCTGACGATGTGTGTTGACCAATTATTGTGTGACATTCATTAGGGAGGGTAATCGAAATGAAGAAGACATTATTTGTGACTGCTGCGGTCGTGGCAATGACGGTAGCTGGTGCGCTGACCGGCGCCCAAACCGTTGCGGCGGGCTCTGCCTCTGGGTCGACCAACGCAGAGTTTACCGTGGATGCCGGTAGCGGTGGCACCGACGGCGGGGATCACGGCACGGACGGGGATGAAAACCTGATTCTCAACAAAATTCCAGATCTGCATTTTATGCTCAACGGGGCCAATCCGAAAGTCGGTGACATCATTGCAGGGACTACGTTGAGGTATGCCGATGGCGTGACGAAACAGACTGGCGACAAGGCCGAAGTCCAAGATGGGAGCATCGAAGTTCTGGACTATCGCGGCACCAACGCCGGTTGGAAACTGTCCGCCAAGGTCGGCAAACCAACAAATGGTACTACCACGCTGGAGGGCACGTTGACGCTGGCTGCAGCGATTTCCAAATTCACCAATGTGGGTGCGACAGGGACTGTTGGCGGCGCCATGACAGCTGGCGGTGACAACGTCCAGATATGGCAAGCAAAGGCCGCTGTTGCGGGGACTGACGCAGACCATCCTGCGACTCCTGGTGAAGGGACCGGTGCCAACGATGCGACTGTCGGTGCTGGTACGTCATTTAAGCTCACACCAAACGCTAGCGCCACCACTGGTCAGTACGATGCGCTTGTCACCTGGACGCTGGCTGGCACACCTGAGATGAACTAAATCTCTGTGCGCGCCACCATGACGGCCAAGGATTTGCCTTGGTCGTTTTGCTTATAGATTGGGGGAACAGGCGTGAAGGTGCGGAAATGGTTAATAGGCGTGATCCTGATCGCCGGCAGTTTTTGGCTGCAAACCGGGCGCGTGGTTCAGGCGGAAGGCGCGAGCTTTTCGGTGGCGCCGCAGATTCCTGAGAATCAGCGCTCGGCGGTCTCGAATTACTATGATCTGGTGGTGAAGCCAGGGACGACGCAAAATCTGACGCTGGCCGTCACCAACCGGACGGCGGAAGTGCGGCACGTGCGCCTGAGTGTGACCGACGCATGGTCGCAGTCGAATGGGCAGGTCAGTTACGGCCCCGGTGCGCCGGCGGACGACTCGGCCGAGTATCGCCTGACCGAATTGGCCCCACCGCCGATAACGCTGACCCTGGCGCCCAAGGAAGTCAAAACTGTCACGGTCCCGCTCAGGATTCCCCAAGCCGGGTTCCGCGGTGCCCTGCTGGGTGCGCTGTATCTGGTGGACAATGAGCGCTCGGGCGGCGAAGATAGCGGCGGCGTGGCGATCCAAAACCGGTTTGCGACGGTGGTGGGCGTGCAGCTGCAAACCTCGACTGGCGCAATCAATAATATCGTGCCGCATTTGAAATTATTGGGGGTCGGGGCCGGTGTGCACGACAACCAGCCGTGCGTCTTAGCGACGCTGCAAAATGACCGGCCCACCTATTGGGGCAAAATGCGGTTGAAGGCGACGGTCACCAAGCGCGACCAAAAAGCCGTCGTGATGCAGCGCGAGGCGGCTAATTACGCGGTCGCGCCGAACTCCCACTTCAATTTTGCGGTGACCAATCAGCAGGCGCTGGACCCCGGTGACTACACCCTGAATCTGGCGGTGACCGGGCCGCACGGGCAGTGGCAGTTCCGCCGCAATTTTTCCATTCTGGTCGGTGAGGCGGAGAGCATCAACAAGGAGGTCGGCCTCAAGCGGCGGTTCGTCATGCCGTGGTGGGGTTGGGTGCTGATCGGCCTCGCGCTTCTGTTAGTGGTCGCGGCTTGCTGGTGGGTGCTGCACCGGCCGAGCAGGTTGCTGCTTCGCGAAAGGAGGGAGGCATGATGCGCCGACTACGCATTGGGTTGATCGTGCTCGTACTGGCGGTGATCGCCGCGCCGGCTTCAATGGTGAGTGCAAGCACCGCATCGGGGGCAACCGTTGCCGAGTTTGTGGTGACCGGGAAAAGGCCCCCACCGCAGGAGCCGGCGCCCCCTCCAGTTGTGGACTATTCTCCGCATGACCTGTTGCCTGGCACCGGTGACATGCGGCAGTTGCCACACACTGGTGATCGGACCAATCACTGGCTCGTGATTCTTGGCGGAGTTGTGATCGGCAGTTTGGGCCTGACAGTGATGGTGAGGAGGGATGATCGTGAAGCATAAAGGTTTTGCGTTCATCTCTATCATTATTGCGGGTGCCCTGGCTATCGGCAGTCAGACCGCCGTGGTTAAGGCCGCGCCCGCGGTAGATTACCTGCCTTGGCTGACCGGCTCATACCCAGAACCGATTGACCCCGCCACAGGGCTTCCGGCCTTTGTCCCGTTTGAAGAGGTGATGAGCCCCCTTACTGGGACGAAGGACTCCAGCAAAGTCCTGACAAATGGAGATGGGAACCACGTCGCCGTGCAGGTGACTGACGGGCCGACCCAAAGTGGCTCAATCTGGAGCATTTACACGCTGGATCTGACCAAGAGCTTCGATGCACGAATGAATCTTTACTTTAATAACGGCACAGATTTAGGCGACGGCATGGCGCTCGTCATGAGCGGCACCAAACCAACCCAGGTCTACGGCATTGGCTCGGCGCTTGGCATCTGGCGGTCTCAGCTTAGAGATGGCTCGAAAACAGACGCGCTGCCCAAGAGCTTTGCCATTGCCTTTGATACCACGGATAATCACGATCGCCAGGACCATAACGTCGTCCAAAAGAAGGCGGGCCAGTACGTTGGTTGGGGCTATCCCGCGCAGCCTAACCAGTCGGCCAAAGGGTTAGGGAAGTTAGACACCGGGCTCGAAGACTTGCCGATTCAGTGGGCCTCGGGCAACAGCTATGGCAATCCGGGGTTGGGCGGTTACCAAGCGCTCGACAATGCAATGACTGACGGCACATGGCACCCGCTGCACATTCATTGGGAGGCAACAGGTGACGGTGGCGGCACGTTCTCGTTTCACTTCGCTGTCGGCAGCGAGGTAGTTGACAAGTCACTGACTTGGGATAACGCAGATGTCTCTCGGTACTTCGGCGGCACAACCGTATACTGGGGCTTCACTGGGACGACTGGGGCGTACGTTGAAGATGCAGTGGTCGCTTTTCAAAGCATTCCCGGGGTGCTGGATAACAGTATGACGGTCGATGTGGCTCAAGGCACTGTGTATCCGCGCACGACATTAAGTCAGAATTACACCATTACTTACGATCCCAACGGCAGCCTTCAGGCCTGGCCGCAGCCGAGCAATGGGCAGCAGAGTTCCTTGTACGCCCAGCTGCTAACTGGCAGCCACTACGGGTTTGTGATGGCCGATGATGGCAACGTTCACCTTGACTTGGGTGGCGGGCAGGGGTTGTTAGCTGAGGCCATAGCCGGTGAGAAACCCCGCGATATGACCGATCGGGCCGGTAACCCGGTGAGGGTCGTGAATAAAATTGCGCTGGATAACATACCGCCTTTTCCCAAAAACACGACGGTGCAGGAACTTAAGTTCAGTGCCCCAATCATTGCGACCGATGTAGGTGGTGCTGAAACAGTCTCCGCTGGTACCGTAATTGGTAATAACGGCCAGGCAACGACAAACGTCTCGCTGCCTGCGGTGGTACCGGAGCCTTTGGCCCTCGACTCGGTGCCAAGTTTTACTTTTGGCGAAGGCAGCGCACCGAAAATTACGGTGGGTGAGCTGATCGATGGCCTGAACGCCAAGCTGGGCACTGCCTCGGGGAACATTTCTGCCGCGATTCCTGAAGGCGCGACCAACCGCCTGACCGCCAAAATGGCCCCGTTTCAGCTAGGACCAGGCTACCAGGCCGGCAGTGCGCACCTGACTTTTAAGTACAACGGGGCCATTCGCACGCTGACTGACGACAACAGTGAGACCGAGCTCTTTAATGTGACCGGCAGTCAGTTGCCTGAAGGCGCCGTTTTACAGCCGACTTTGACAATCGCGCCATATCCACACGCGACCGTCGGCCAGCACAGCACCACGATTGAGTGGACCCTGACGTCCACACCTGTAATGAAGTAAACAGGACGCAGAAAAGGCAATCGACGCCGGTCGATTGCCTTAATTGTTGAGCTTTGACGATTTAGATGCGGCTCAAATACCGCTTCAAGAAGTCCTGAGTGGCCTGCTCTTGCGGATGGCCGAAGAGTTCGTCCGGCGTGCCGGTTTCTGCGATGACGCCTTCGTGCATGAAGACGACCTTGTCGGAGACGTCGCGGGCAAAGGCCATTTCGTGGGTGACGATGATCATCGTCAGGCCGGTGTGGGCCAGGGCGGTCATGGCGTTCAGAACGTCATCGACCATTTCGGGATCAAGCGCCGAGGTCGGCTCATCGAACAGCAGGACCTCGGGATCCATGGCCTCGGCGCGGGCAATCGCCACCCGCTGCTGCTGGCCGCCGGAAAGCTGGGCCGGCTTGGCGTTGACGAACGGGTCCATGCCGACACTGTTCAGCAGCTCCAGGGCGTGCTTTTTCGCCTCATCGGCGCCGCGGCGCAGGACGGTTTGCTGACCGACCATGACGTTTTGCAGCACGGATAGGTTGTTGAACAAGTTGAACGACTGGAACACCATGCCAACATGGGCGCGGTAAAGCGGCAGGTTAAAGTCATCGGTTAGGATGCTTTTGCCGTGGAACAAAATGTCGCCGTCCGTCGGCGTTTCGAGCAGGTTAATGTTGCGCAGCAGGGTCGACTTCCCGGAGCCCGAGCGGCCGATGATCGACACCACCTGGCCCTTGTCGACTGACAGGTTGATATCCTTCAAGACCTCGTGATTGCCGAAGGACTTTTTCAAATTATGTACTTCAATGATGGGTTCTGACATGTTTACGTCCTCCTTACTTGATCTTTGGGGTGTCAACCTGCATCTGGTTGGTCATCAGGTCGTAATCCTTGGGCCCGTCCATACGCTTTTCAACCAGTCTGAACAGCCGGCTGATGGTGAAGGTGAGCAGCAGGTAGATGCCGGCGACGACCAGGTAGGTGTGGAAGAACTGGAAGTTCTGGCCAGCGACGGTTTCGGCGCTGAAGAACAGTTCGGAAACCGAGATGACGGACAGCACCGACGTATCCTTGATGTTGACGATGAATTCGTTGGTGACGGCCGGCAGGGAATTGCGGATCGCCTGCGGCAGGATGACCTTGGTCATGGTCTGCCAGTGGGTCATGCCCAGCGCATGGGCGGCCTCGAACTGGCCGGAATCGACGGAGGTGATGCCCCCGCGGATGATTTCGGAGATGTAGGCCCCGGTATTAATGGAGACAATGAACAAGGCGGCCACGGTGCGGTCCATGTTGACGTGGAAGGCGAGGGCGGCGCCGTAGTAGACGACGGCGGCCTGCACGATCATTGGCGTACCCCGGAAGACTTCAATGTAGACGGCGAGCAGCCAGTTGCCGATGGCGCGCAGACCGCGCTTGCCGCGGCTCTTCGGTACCGGGGTGGTGCGGGCAATGCCGACGAGCAGGCCGATCAAAAAGCCCACAACGGTGCCAATCAGGGAGATGAACAGCGTCATGCCGGTCCCGCGCAGCAGCATCGGGCCGTACTGCTTGAGCAGGGCGAGGAACCAGTTGCCTTGGCTGGTGGTCGACGGCTGGTTAGCCACGGCCTCGTTCATGAGCTGGTCGCGCTGCTTTTGAGAGATCTTGGCTAGTTCGGCGTTGATCTTGGCCTTGTCCGGGTCGTTCTTGCGGACCCCAATCGCCAGGTCGACGTCTTCAGGATTGGTCTTGAAGCCGTTCGTCTTGGAAAAGCGCAGGTAGGTCAGATCAGGGTTCGCGTTTTCCGCCGTGATCCCTTCAGGAACTTCGGAAACGTACCCGTCGATGGTGCCGGATTCCAGCGCCACGCGCATCGCCGGGAAGTTATCCATGGCTGGTTCCTTGATGACGCCCTTCATCTGCTTGATGGCTTGATAATGGAAGGTCGACAGTTGCGCCGTGATTTTGGCGTTTTTGAAATCATTGATGCTCTTGGCCTTGGCGTACTTGCTGTCGCGGCGCACCACGACGGTCAGTTTGCTGGCGTAGTAGGTATTGGTAAAATCGATGGTTTTGCGGCGCTCAGGCGTCGGGCTCATGCCGGCAATGATGGCGTCGATCTTGCCAGACGTCAATGCCGGCGGCAGACCGTTCCAGGATGTCTTGACGACGACGACCTTTTTATTCAAGGCCTTGGCGACCTTTTTGGCCATCTGCACGTCATACCCGTTGGCGTAGTCCGAGCTGCCCTGGATCTTGACGGCGCCGTTGGCAGCCGTGTTTTGGGTCCAGTTGAACGGTGCGTAGCCGGCCTCCATGCCGACCTTGAATGTGCCTTTGGTGGCCGCACCGACGTGCTGCGTCGTCCCCGAGGCGATGCCCGCCGCCATGGCGAGCAGTGCGAGTCCGCTGACAAGGCGGCCCCAGAAATGCTTCTTCATCATTAAAAACTCCCTTCGTGTTGTCCCAAGTTGACTTGGTGAACCACGCGGGAAATAGAGAAGTAAAAAGGTCGGCCTATATGTGAAATAGGCCGACCGATGATTTCAGTGGTTAAACCAGAATCATAGCGCTCCGAAGCTAGGCTTCGACAGTCCAGCGGGTTTCCCCAAACTGGCCCAACGCATCTTGCCCCTGTGGCAGGATGCGTTTCGGCGGATTCGCTTACGGCTGATTCAACGTGACAGGCACTCCTCAGCGTTCGTCGTTTCCGCGACCTCTATTTCTTAGTGGTAAATTCAGTTGTCGTTTGCCAGTTTATGCGTCTGAAAACGCCGTGTCAAGGCGACTTGCCAAGATAGCGATTTCACCCACTGGTCTTAGATGCTAAATGTCACACTCGGTGAGCCCATGGTGCTGGGCACAGGCGGCAAGCGCGGCAGGCTTCTGTCACATTTTCTCGAGGCGCGGTCGCGGTTTCTATGAATTATTTTACTAACTAAAGGTTTATTCTTCTATTAGAATGTTGCTCGCAACCGGCCGGTTGGGCGACCTAGCCCTAGGGAAAGCAGAGGCTGGTACCCGTTTCAGAGCAGAATGGTCCGGCTCGCGGCCTTAGCCAAATTTAATCATAAAAATTTTTGAGCCTAGAGCCTTAGAAAAAAGTGGGCTTTCATGAAAACGATTGTTTTTTCGCAGGGGTAAACCTTTGCAATCGCAACCATTTTTGTGCATACTAACTGTCGGACATGTGACACGTCACCCTAGGTTTGACCTAAATCCGAATGGTGGCGCTATCATGTCTAAATACATATAGGAGGCGACAAACAATGGTCGGAATCATCCTTGCTAGCCACGGCGATTTTGCCAAAGGCATTATGCAATCAGGTCAGATGATCTTCGGTGAGCAGAAGAATGTTGAAGCAGTGACATTCCAGCCCAACGAGGGTCCAGACGACTTGAAAGCACACCTCGAGGAAGCCATTGCGAAGCTCGACTCAGATGATCAGGTCCTGTTCCTTATCGATTTGTGGGGCGGCTCTCCGTTCAACCAGTCTAACGGGTTGTTCGAAGCACACAAAGATAAGTGGGCCATCGTCACTGGGCTGAACTTACCAATGCTGATTGAGGCATACGGTTCCCGTTTGTCCATGGATTCAGCGCACGATATTGCGGCGCACATTATTGAGTCAGGTAAAGACGGTATCAAAGTCAAGCCTGAAGAACTGGCACCAAAGGCGGCTCCTGCTGCAGCACCAACGCAGCACGTCAGCGGCGGTAAGCCAGGGAAGATGAGTTACGTTCTGGCTCGGATCGACTCTCGTCTGCTTCACGGGCAAGTTGCGACGGCTTGGAGCAAAGAGACCAAGCCGACGCGGATCATTGTTGTATCGGACGGTGTCGCACACGACAAGCTGCGTAAACAGCTGATCACCGAAGCGGCCCCATCAGGTGTTAAGGCTCACGTCATTCCAATTGATCAGATGATCAAGATCGCCAAAGACGACAAGCACTTCGGCGGCGAAAAAGCGTTGCTATTATTCGAAACACCGGAAGACGCGAAAAAAGCCATTGACGGCGGCGTGCCGCTGAAGGAACTGAACGTTGGTTCCATGGCGCACTCAGTCGGCAAGGTTCAGCCGAACAAGGTTCTGGCCTTTGACCAGACCGACATCGACACGTTCAGGGACTTGGAAAAGGAAGGCGTCACCTTCGATGTTCGGAAGGTCCCAACCGACAGCAAGGACAACATGGACGCGATCCTCAAGAAGGCGCAAGACGCGCTGGATGCACAGAACAAGTAGCAATAGATTATATTCCTAATTAAATTTAAGGAGGATATTCACATGGATTTGAACTTTCTTCAAATCATCGGGGTCCTCATCGTGGCGTTCCTGGCAGGGATGGAAGGGGTTCTTGATGAATTCGAATTCCATATGCCAGTTGTAGCGTGCACGCTGATTGGGCTGGTCACTGGCCAGCTGCTTCCTTGCCTGATTTTGGGCGGGACCTTGCAGATGATTGCCCTTGGCTGGGCGAACGTTGGTGCCGCGATTGCGCCTGACGCTGCCTTGGCCTCAGTTGCTTCTGCTATTATTCTGGTTCTTGGCGGTCAGGGCCGCGCCGGAGTTAACTCCGCGATCGCCCTTGCGGTTCCGCTGGCGGTTGCCGGCCTGCTGCTGACCACCCTGGTTCGTACCATTGCCACCGCGGTTGTCCACCTGATGGACCACGCGGCCGAAGAAGGCAGCTTCAAGATGCTGGACTTCTGGCAGTACGTTGCCATTGCTTTGCAGGGTCTGCGTATCGCGATCCCTGCCGGCTTGATCCTGGCTGTTGGTGCCGGTCCTGTTCGTTCCCTGCTTGGCCTTATGCCTAAGTGGTTGACGGATGGCCTGGGCATCGGTGGTGGCATGGTCGTTGCCGTTGGGTACGCCATGGTTTTGAACATGATGGCGACCCGCGAAGTATGGCCATTCTTCATCATCGGTTTCGTTTTGGCAACCATTTCTCAGTTGACCCTGATCGGCCTTGGCGCGATCGGTGTGTCCCTGGCGCTGATCTACCTGACCCTGTCCAAGATGGGCGGCTCTTCTAGCAGCAATGGTGGCTCTTCTGACAACAATGGTGGCTCCGGCGATCCAGTCGGCGACATCATCGACAACTATTAGAGAAGGAGGTAGAAAAATATGGCTGATACAGCTGAAGTACAAGCAAGTTTGGCTGAACACAAGTACAGTTTGACGAAAGCTGACCGGATGAAGGTTTGCTGGCGTTCTACCTTCCTTCAGGGTTCATGGAACTACGAACGTATGCAAAACGGTGGCTGGTGCTACTCCTTGGTTCCTGCCATCAAGAAGCTCTACACGAAGAAGGACGACCAGATCGCCGCTTTGAAGCGGCACATGGAGTTCTTCAACACTCACCCGTACCTGGCTTCACCGGTTATCGGTGTGGTCCTGGCACTGGAAGAGGAACGTGCTAACGGCGCCCCAATCGATGACGTTGCCATCCAGGGCGTTAAGGTCGGCATGATGGGTCCTCTGGCCGGTGTCGGCGACCCAGTCTTCTGGTTCACCGCTCGTCCTATCCTTGGTGGTCTGGCTGCGTCCTTGGCGCTGGCTGGGAACATCATGGGCCCAATCATTTTCTTCGTCGTTTGGAACCTGATGCGTGTGGCCTTCATGTGGTACACTCAGGAATTCGGCTACAAGGCCGGGTCACGGATCGCGGACGACATGTCCGGTTCGCTGCTGCAGGATGTTACCAAGGGTGCTTCGATCCTGGGTATGTTCATCCTGGGTTCTCTGATTAACCGTTGGGTCACAGTTAAGTTCACCCCAGTGGTTTCCACGATCACCCAGCAAAAGGGTGCTTACATCGAATGGTCGAAGCTGCCAAAGGGTGCTGCCGGCATCAAGCAGGCGCTGACTGACCAAGCAAACGGGTTGGCGCTTGACAAGATGAAGGTCACCACGCTGCAGAACAACTTGGATCAGCTGATTCCAGGGCTGGCAGCGCTGCTGCTGACACTGCTTTGCATGTGGCTCCTCAAGAAGAAGGTTTCCCCGATTATCGTTATCCTGGGCCTCTTCGTTGTTGGTATTGTGTTCCATGTCTGGGGTCTCATGTAAGTTCAGACCTCTTGGCCTCGGGGCGGCTGCTCCGAGGCTTTTCTTTTTGATGCGAGCTCCGCGGGTTCGCGGCGTATAATAGACAGTAAAGTGGTAAAAGAGGGATATCGATGCAACAACCAGTGAAGTCAATCAATACAAAAGTCGACTTGACCGTCGATGCCACATCCTACATGGGCATTGCCGATTACGGCAAAATGATGATCGGCGATCGCGGTCTCGAATGGTACGCCGACAAAAACGTCCAGAAGTACATCCAGATTCCTTGGGGTGAGGTGACGTTCGTTGAAGTCACGGTGATGTTTAAAGGCAAGTACATTCCCCGCTTTACCGTTCACACCAAAACCAGCAGCAGCTTCCCGTTTGCCACCCGTGATCCCAAGCGCACGCTGCGCGCGATCCGCGTTTATGTGGACCCGAAGAACTTGGTGCAGTCGCGGACCTTTCTCAAGATTCTCGGCGGCTACCTGCGCAACATCAAGGCCCGGTATTTTTCCAAAGATAAACAGGCCAAAGATTAGGTTTTGCTGAGCCCCTGCCCGTCGCGGCAGGGGCTTTTTGCTGTCTGACAGTGCCAGTAATTACCCGGGAAATAGTTAAGATAACAGAAGTGAAAGGTGGTTGGCCCGAACCGGGTGATAGACTGGATAAAGACTGTAGTGGAAGAGGTGGCCAAAGTGGCGGCAACGATTCTTTTGGTGGAAGACGAGGCGGGGCTGATCTCGTACCTGGATTCTGAATTACATTTTGAAGGTTACACGGTCCTGACCGCCCAGGACGGGCAGGTGGCGTGGGACACCTGGCAGGCTAAGCAGGCGGCGATCGGCCTGATCCTGTTGGACTGGATGATCCCCAAGCTCGACGGCCTTGAGGTCATGCGGCGCGTCCGTAAAACCTCGGACGTGCCGATCATGATGATGACAGCGCGCGATTACGTCGGCGATAAGGTGGCCGGGTTAGATAACGGGGCGGATGATTACATCACCAAGCCGTTTGAAATTGAGGAGCTGCTCGCCCGCATTCGGGTGCTGATTCGCCGCGGGCAAAAACTGGTGCCGGCTACTTACACAGCCGGCGATTTGGTGCTCGATACCAAGGCGCGTCAAGTGCGCCGCGCCGGTCAGCTGGCCCAACTGACGCAGCGGGAGTATGACCTGCTGCTGGTGCTGATGCAGCACCGCGGTGAGGTCTGCTCGCGCGATCAGCTACTCGATGCGGTGTGGGGCACGGAATTTGACGGCCAGGCCAACATCGTGGACGTGTACGTCCGTTACCTGCGGCAAAAGCTGGAGCGTCCTGGAGAACTGGCGCTGATCCAAACCGTGCGCGGGGTCGGCTACATGCTCGAAGAGGCGGCGGACAATGCCAAATAGGAGCAGCAGCGCCGCCCGGATGGCGCGCGCCTACAACGGGCTGATCATTGCCTTGATGGTGATGATCTTCGTGTCGGTGATCAGCGTAGTTGGTGGGCGCCTGATTAAGAACAAGCGCGATGATGCCGTACAGGTGATGACAACGCTGCGGCACACGTTTGCCAACCACGAGCCCGACTGGGACTACTGGCGCGACAACGCACCGCTGAACACGCGGCTGACCTTTGTCCGCGTGCGGGTCCGCCAACCGGATGGCCAGGTCACGGATTACTACACGCGGCACACCAAGGATTTTCTTGAGGATAACTTCAGCACCTGGCCGCTGTTCTCCAACGTCCAATATCAGCGCGGCCAGGGCGTTTACTACCATGTCCGCAAGGTGGTCGATCAAAGCGGCTGGCGAACGACGTATTCGGTGTGGCTCAGCTTGAATAACATGATCGAGATCTTCAAACTGATCCTGTTGATGACGCTGTTGGTCACGGCCGTTGGGGTGATCCTCGGGACGCTGGGGACCAAGTGGCTGGCTAAGCGGCTCAACCGCCCGCTGGTGGCGCTGACGCAGGCGACCAAGCAGATCACGGACCAGCCGGATTCAAACTATCATGAACGATTGCCGGTGCCGGCCGCGCCACAGGAAGTGCGTGAGCTGTCGCAGGAGTTCAATCGCCTGCTGCACTCACTGAATGAGCAGGTGATCCGGGATAATCAGTTTGTCTCCGACGCGTCGCACGAGTTGCGCACGCCGCTGACGGCGATCCGCGGTCACGTCGCGTTGCTGCGGCGGCACGGTACAGAGCACCCAGAGCTGATTCCCGACTCGCTAGCGGTGATCGATGACGAGTCGATGAAAATGCAGAAACTGATCGAAAGCCTGCTGGCGCTGTCGCGCATGGATCACGCCGAGGTCCAGGTGGCGGCGTTTGACGCCGCGGGGTTGGCCCGCCGGGTGGTCAGCCGCTTCCAGCCGCAAAGTAAACAAAAGCTTAAAGCCGTGATGCCGGCGCAGCTTGAAGTCTTGGCCAACGCCGAAAGCGTGGAGCACGCCCTGCTGTCATTGTTATCCAATGCCAATAAATATGTGCCGGCTAACACTATTGTCACGATCAGTGGCCAAAAAGTAGCCGATCACGTGGAAGTCAGTGTCGCGGACCTTGGCCCCGGCATTCCGGACAGTGAAAAAGCGCGCGTTTTTGACCGCTTCTTCCGCCTAGATGAATCCCGGTCTAAAGCCATTTCCGGCACTGGTCTGGGGCTGGCCATCACGCGTCGACTGATCACGCTCAGCGGCGGGTCGATCCGGGTGGTGGATAATCAGCCGCGCGGCAGCCGGTTTATTATTAAGTTAAAAGCACCGGATTCTGAAAGTCTTTAATGTGACCTTTAGAAACCGCTCCTGACCAAATAAGCAACGTCCACTACACTGTGGTCGTTGCTTATTTTTTTATGCCAAGGAGTCTTCCCAATGAAAACATTCTTTGCGCGGCCCGGCGTCCGCTTTGTGTTAAAGACGTTATTTTACGCCGTGGTGCTGCTGACGCTGGTGTACCTGTACAGCTATCGCGGTGTTGCCGGCGGCCACTTTATCTATAACGAGTTCTAGGAGGCAAAACATGAAATCTCTGATCGAAATTATCGATGAGATCGCCACTTCCCATCCTGACTGGCCTGCAGTCAACACCCTGGGCGAGTTGAAAACGTATGGGGATCTGAAGGCGGCATCGGACGGGATCGCGGCGGCGCTACAGGCCCGCAAGCTGCCGGCCAAGGCCCCGCTGATGGTCTACTGTGATCAAAGTTTTGCGGCGATCGCGACCTTTTTGGGCTGCGTGAAGGCCGGTCATGCCTATATCCCGGTTGACAGCCATTCGCCGAACGACCGTCTGACCATGATCGAGGAAATCGCGCACCCGGCGCTGGTGCTCGCGACGATTCCGTTGCCGCTTGAGCTGCAGACCACGACCGTTAAGGCGGCTCAACTCAGTCAGATGATGACCATGGCACCAGTGAAAAATGCGGACCTGGCGGCTGACGACAATTTTTACATCATCTTTACCAGCGGCACGACCGGGCAGCCGAAAGGGGTGCAGATCTCGCACGCCAACCTGATCTCGTTTGTCTCGTGGATGGCGAGCTTCAAGCTGCCGCGGCGGCCGCGGATGCTGGCCCAGGCCCCATTTTCATTCGACCTGTCGGTAATGTCGCTGTACCCGACGCTCACCTCTGGCGGCTGTTTACAGATCCTGCCAAAAGAACAAACCGATGACTTGAAGACCCTGTTTGAAACGTTGCCGCATGTTCCGGTTGACGTGTGGGTCTCCACGCCCAGCTTTGTCGATATTTGCCTCTTGTCGCCGCTGTTTGACGCGACCAGTTATCCTGCGCTTAAGCAGTTCTACTTCTGCGGCGAGGAGCTGACCCACGCCACTGCCACCAAGCTTCGCCAGCGCTTCCCGCAGGCTAAAATTTACAACACTTATGGACCGACCGAGGCCACTGTGGCGGTCACCGCGGTGCAGATCACCGATTCGGTGCTGGCCGACTACCCGCGCCTGCCGATCGGCTACGCCAAGCCCGACACCACGATGACACTGGTGCCCGGCACGGTGCGCGTCGAGGATGATCAGCAGGTCGGTGAGCTGGAAATCATCGGGCCCAGCGTGTCCAAGGGCTACCTGAACCGGCCGGAGAAAACTGCGGCGGCGTTCACTGAAGAGCATGGCATGCGCGGATACCGCACTGGTGATTTGGGGATCATTGCCGAAGACGGCCTGATTTTTTACCGGGGCCGAACCGATTTTCAGATCAAACTCAACGGCTACCGCATCGAGCTGGAGGAAGTCGATCATTACCTCAATCAGGCGCCGATGATCCATCAGGCCGTTGCCGTGCCGAAGTACAACGCCGAACACAAGGTCCAGCAAATGCTGGCTTACGTTGTCCCGGAGCAAGGGGAAGAAGGCGGCTTGGCGTTGACCAAGAAAATCCGCACGCACCTGCAGCAGGTGATGATGCCTTACATGATCCCGCAACGGTTCATCTACAAGGACAGTCTGCCGCTGACGCAAAACGGTAAGGTCGCAGTCAAGGCGCTCATCAGTGAGGTCAATGCCTAATGCTGAACCTACAACCGTACGCGGACCCGCAGTACTTCCTGCTTCTGATGCTGGGGTTGCTCCCGGTTATGATCGGGTTGTACCACGGGCGCCGCTTCAAAACTTATGAAACGCTGATTTCACTCCTGTTCATCATTCTGATGTTCACCGGCGCCAAGTGGCAGCAAGGTCTGGCGCTGATCGGGTACATTTTTTGGCAGCTAGTCATCGTGTTCAGCTACCTGCGCTACCGCAAGCACCACAACCAAACCGGCGTGTTTGTGCTGACGGTCCTGTTGAGCATTTTGCCGCTCGTGGTGGTGAAGGTGACACCGGCTGTGGCGCTGCACCCATCGCTGCTGGGCTTCCTGGGGATCTCATATCTGACCTTCAAGGCGGTGCAGGTGATTATGGAGCTGCGCGACGGGACGATGAAGGACGTGAAGCTGATGCCGTTCTTGCGGTTCATGCTGTTCATGCCCGTCATTTCCAGCGGTCCAATCGACCGTTACCGCCGCTTCCAAAAAGACTATGACAATGTACCCAAGCGCGACTTGTACTTGAGCATGCTGAGCCGGGCAGTCTGGTACCTGTTTTTGGGCTTCTTCTACAAGTACATGCTCGGCTACCTGTTCGGCACGGTGCTGCTGCCGCGCATCGAGTTTTCGGCGCTGGCCGCGCGGCACATGTACTGGCTGGGCCTGAGCCCGGCGCTGATCGGCGTCGCGTTTGTTTATTCGATGTACCTATTCTTCGATTTTGCCGGCTACTCGCTGTTCGCTGTCGCTACCAGTTTGGTGATGGGCATCGACACCCCAATGAACTTCAACCGGCCGTTTCAGGCGCACAACATCAAGGATTTTTGGAATCGCTGGCACATGACACTGTCTTTTTGGTTCCGCGACTTCATCTTCATGCGGGTCACATTCTTCATCATGAAGCACAAGCTGATCAAAAACCCGATCCGGGTCTCCCAGGTCGCCTACCTGATCAACTTCCTGATCATGGGTTTCTGGCACGGGGTGACTTGGTACTACATCGTTTATGGGCTGTTTCACGCCTGCGCGATCATCATCAACGACATCTGGTTGCGCTTCAAGAAAAAACATCGCAAACAGCTGCCGCACAATCGCTGGACTGAAGCATTGGCCATCGCGACCACCTTCTGCGTCGTCTGCTTCAGCTTCCTGATCTTTTCAGGTTTTCTAAACACGCTATGGTTTAAGTAAGGCTGCGAAGTCGAGCGAACTTAGCCCGACTGAGCGCGACTAGGTCCGCTAATTTTTTTCAAACCAAAGGAGAAAATACTCATGGATAAAAAAGCAACAGTACTGTCAATTCTGAACGACCTCACCGGTGAAGATTTTAGCAACAACCTTGAGGAGGACTTATTTGCCTCAGGGCTGATTGATTCCATGGATACGGTCCAGCTGCTGCTCCAGCTGCAGTCTCAACTGGGGATGGACGTCCCGGTGTCCGAGTTCGACCGCAATCAGTGGAACACGCCGGCCAAGATCATCAAGAAAGCCGAGGACGCGGAATAATGACAAGGCGCCTCTGGCAGATTTTTGGCCCGGTCGTCCTGGCGGCATTGCTGGTGGTCGGTATTTTGCTGGCCCCACTGCCAAACGGTCGGATCAGTAAACCGCGGTTGCAGGCGGATGCCGTCTCCCTGTCGCCGACTGTCCTTGGTGGCGCGCGGGTCAAAGATCAGGCGCTGGCGCAGCATTACGTGCCATTCATGGGCTCATCTGAGCTGGCACGCATGGACCCGTTCCACCCGTCGACGCTGGCGGCCAAGTATCATCGGCCATATCAGCCGCTGCTTTTGGGCAATCCCGGCACTCAGTCACTGACGCATTTTGTGGACGGCCAGTCTGAACTCGCTCAGCTGAAAGGAAAGAAAGTCGTCTTCATTGTGTCGATGCAGTGGTTTACCAGGCAGGGACAGATTCCGGCGGCCTTTGACATGTACTACTCGCCGCTTCAACTTTCCACTTGGCTGCTGCGAGCAAAGGGGAACGTTGCCGACCGGTATGCGGCTCGCCGGCTGCTCAAGATGAATGCCCCGGCCAAAAGCACGCTCGACCGGCAGTCGCTGTACCAAATCGCTGCCGGCCGGCCGGTGAGGGGCTGGGCGCGCCTGGCCCTTCAGGCGCGGCTGCGCATGCTGAACAATGAGGATCAGCTGTTTTCCCGTTTCACGCATTCGACCAACTGGCGAAGGATCAAAGACGGGGAAAAGCAGCTGCCGGCTAAGGATGAGCCGCAACAACTTGAACAGCTTGCTGGCATAATTGCCAAGAATAAGACTAAGCACAATCGGTTAGGGATTGACGACACCTTCTTCCGCCAGCGCCTTGGGCATGGCAAGCTGGCCTCACTGCGCGGCAGTCAGCGTCATTTCGAGTACCGGTACGGGCCGGAGTACGGTGATTTTGAACTGCTTTTACAGCAGTTTGCGAAAAATCACACGACAGTCCAGTTCATCATTCCACCAATCAACGCCAAGTGGGCAGCTTACACTGGGCTGCCAATGGGGAACTATGAGCAGGCGGTCGCTAAGCTGAAGTACCAGCTCGCCAGTCAAGGTTTCACCCACGTTGAGGACCTGAGCCGAGACGGCGGGCAGCCTTACTTCATGCAGGACACGATCCACTTGGGCTGGCGCGGCTGGCTGGCGGTTGACCAGACCGTTGACCCGTTTTTGACCCAGCGGCAGCCGGCGGAGCATTACCGCCTGAATGATGCCTTTTTTGGCACCACTTGGGCGAACACGACTAATGTGAGGTAATTGGATGAGACGCGCGCAACATCAAAAACGCCACATGCAGAAGGTTCGTTTGCGACTGGTGGTCTTGGCGCTTGCAGCCATCTGCCTGGTCGGTGCGGGATTTGCGCTGGGCCGCGTGACCGCACCAAAGACGGAGAAAGTGCCTGCCCAGGTGAATCGCAGCAACTCCTCCTCCAAGGGTAAACGCGTGAGTGCAAAGGCTGCTTCTGCAGTACCGCGGGCCATTGCGCCCAATATTGAGCGAACCCTGAAAACGAAGCTGCAGGCCCAGAACTTTTCTGGCACGGCGATCGTGATCAAGGACGATAAGCTGGTTGCTTCAGTGAGCCTGGGGCAGGCCAGTGCGAAAAGGCACTTCGCCAACCGTGAGGACACCATGTTTGAAATTGATTCGCTGCAGAAAAGCCTAACCGCTGGCTTAGTGATGCGGCTGATCGACGCAGGCAAACTGAAGCTGACCACGCCGATCGGGGCTTACTACCCGCGCTTCAAGGGCGTGCCACAGCTGACGGTGGGGGCACTGCTGCAAATGCATTCAGGGCTCAAACAGGCCCCGATGGCACCGCCGCACTACCAGTCGGACGCCCAGTTGGTCGATGATGTCTATAAGCACTTGACCTTCGTCCCTAAGCAGTTCGGGACTTGGGCTTACACACCCGCTAACTATGTCCTATTGGCGGGCATCGTGGAAAAAATCTCCGGGCAGCCGTATGAGACACTTTTCAAACAAGTGTACATCGACCGCCTGCACTTAAAGCAGACCGTGATGGCCTATCGGCTGGCACCGACGATGAACTACGCTTCGGGGTATATTCTTCAAGGCGCCAACCCGTATGCGATACAGCAGCTGACGAGCTCTGACCAGATGCACGCGGAACTAGGCACCGGACAGGTGTACATGAGTGCGCTGGATTTCTACCGCGCCACCCGCTCTTTGGTCACCGGTACCCTGCTCAAGGCGAGTCGCAAGCAGGTCTATCGTCCCGGGACCCCGAACTTGCTTTACGACGGTGGTTTTTATCAAAATGTGCCCGGCTTTCTGCGAGCCAACGGATCTGGCTATGGGTACATGACCACGATGCAGCTGTCGGTGGATGGCAAAGACGCCGTGGTGATCCTGGGCAACGTGCAAGGCCACGGCCGCACTGCCATCATTGACCTGGCAGGGCAGCTGCGGCAGCAGTTTTTGACCGCAAAATAAAATGGCTCTTCGTCAAGTGAAGTTGAACATAATTTATGAGAGTATCTAGACCTTAATTGGTCTAGGTACTCTTTTTTTAAGCCGCCAGGTTGTGGGCTTTGGGGTTAAACCAGACACGCTCAAGGAAAATACGGTTGA
>NZ_BOLU01000009.1:0-66886 GCF_016861825.1 Lacticaseibacillus sp. 866-1
TCCATTTCTAATTTCTTTGGTCGGAGAGCAGACAAGGGACAGTGTAATGTCCTCTTTGTGTGCTCAGACATAAAAATGGTATATAAAAAGGAGTTTCGAGGCAAGATGCCTTTCAACTCCAAATATCGTAGCGCCACTTTTCACAGCTGGCATCAGCTGCAGCTGAAAAGGCTGCGCAGAATGATGTCACAAGCAAGCAACAAGCTGCGTTTGCTGCTACTGGTGCTCTGAATAGTGCTAAGTACAAGCTTGCAGCTGCTAACACTGTGGCTGCTAAGGCTGCAGCACAAAAGGAAGTCGACGTTGCGGCCAATGCCCAGAAAGCTGCCGTTGATGCTTATAATGCTGCACAAGCAGCATTCACTGCTGCAAAGTCAGCTGTGAAGAATGCTCAGACTACCGGGGCAAACGATCAGAAGTTTGGTGACACTGGTCACTACACCACGAAGAACAGTTCCGTAGCAACTCAGGACAATGACATTAAGTTTGGTGGCTCAGGTCACTACACCACAAAGAACAGTTCTGCGGCAACTCAGGACAACGACATTAAGTTTGGTGGCTCTGGCCATTACACCACAAAGAACAGTTCTGCGGCAACTCAGGACAACGACATCAAGTTTGGTGGCTCTGGCCATTACACAAATGTTCCAGCCATCGACACTAATGCCCCACTGTCACACCGTACCCGTCCTAGCTCCGCTGACGTAAACTTCTCGACTCAGTCTTCTGCTGAAGCTGAGAAGGCTGCTAATCTGTCACACCGTACTCGTGTAAACTCACAGGACGTCAACTTCTCGACCCGCGAATCCGAAGGCCGTCGTGAAGCAGCTTCTGTTCTTTCACACCGTACACGTCTTAACTCACAGGACTTCAACTTCTCCACGATTGCTTCTGACAACGCTGCTAAGGCAGCTGCTGACAAGGCTGCGGGGAGCAAGGATAACGGCGCTAAGGTAACACCAGTTGACAACAAGACAACCGGCACCAAGACAACTGGCGTTGCTACAAAGACTTCTGCTTCTGCTGGTAAGGCTTCTCTGCCAAAGACCGGTGACAGCAACAATGTTGTTGCTGCTGGTGTTGGTGCCGTTGCCGTTCTCGGCGCATTGTTCGGCTTGGCCGGCGATCGTCGCAAGCGTGCTTAAGTTTTAAAATCTACAGCTTTTAGAGCTACTCAACCCTGAGTATCATCAGGTGCAGATTCATCAGATTCATACATCTATCACCCCTGATAGGTTGTGAGAAGACTCTCCGAGATTTCGGTCTCGGGGAGTTTTTGTGTTCCACGGTAATTGTGTTTCAGACGATGGCGGGCCCACCTCGTCTTGTTGAGTCATTGCGCGAATGGTTTTGGCTGCTGGTGATCATCAACAGGGAGTCACCAAATTTTTCGTGCTGAGTCGTATTTCTTGCGAGTGTGATTAACAGCCCTTAGAATTGGCAATTGGGTGGGGGAAGGGTTGTTAGTTCGCTACCTCAGCCCTTCCCGCCGCTCCGCTCAAAGGGGGTGATGATCACCGAAAACAAAGCGTCGGCTGCATCATCCAAGTGGCCGGCAATGAAACAAGCCAGTTGGCGTCCAGCTTGACTACTGTTGGATGTCACTTGTGGGTCTCACGGATTCGAGACCCACATCAAAATCTGTGTGCAGCCCATGAATGAGCAATTCCCCCAAGAATCGCTATTCATGCAAGAAGGACGTCCACGGCTTGTTTCACCATTCTGATCGGAGATACGAAGACCTTGACCGGCATCGGTACAATGCCGGTCAGGGTCTTTTTGTTTGGGAAGGATGTCTGGCTTGTCTGATGGTCTGAAGGGATTGTCAGCCGAAGCTCAGGAGTCAGAGATTTCGGGGCTGCGCGGCTGGCACAGCAGGTGGCTGGCTGACCGGACATGTGGTGATTGCGATCAAGTCCCCAAGCGAGGGTGCCATGATCAACATCGATTGAAAGCGGCTAATCGTCACAGTAGCGGGGGCGTCTGCAAAATGTTTAGGGCCATTTCTGCGTTGACGGCGGAATCTCTTAACGGCCGAGTTGATGATGGGTGGTTGTCGGTTGAAGCCTGACTTCGGACAACAAGGGGGTGATTGTCAGTCGAATTGGCGGCCGAAAGCAGAATATTTGCGAAATGCGACGAAAAGATTGAAAAAGCCTGTTATTGGACAAAAATAACAGTTTTGTCCAGCCAACTCATGCGAGCGTAATCCGTTCATGGGTCCATGCTGAGTCAGACACTGAAGGAGCTTGAAGGAACGCTAAGGGTGAGAAAGCTAGCAGATCGTCACTGATTCGACACTCAGAAGTGTTTTAAAGGTGGTTGATTGTGGCACGGCGGGCAATATCAGGGAATTAGACGCTGGTTGACTTGGAACTAAGCGAGGTATGGCGATTGTTTAGACACAGGGAGTGGATAGCGGCTGTCGGTTGTGAAAGTAGCGCCCCTGAATGTTTGGCTCGGCCCGGGTTCCCAATCCTGATAGATTCCCACGGCGTGTGATCGCGCAACTTTGCGCCCGCTGAAGCTGGCCGACTGAGCGGCAAGAACAGGCAACTATCCTTGACGTTCTTTGTTCGCCGGAATTGATTTGCGCCTTGGTGAGATCTGTCCAGACGGGGGTAAAAATAACAGCTGAGGGAAACGTTATTTACTGAAAACGGCCTCGCCTGTTTTAGCTTGCTGGTATTATTTTACCCTGAATGGTGTACCATCACTTTCCGCTATTGCCTTTTTCCCAGAAAAGCGGTGATTGACCCTTGATTACTGTAATCCTTTATTCATCAGGTGCTTAGCGCTTTCACCCTAGCCTTTCAGAACGGTTTTGTATAATGCTAATACCCCAATTTTTTCACCCCACTCTTCGTCAATTCTGATATTTGCCGCCGAAATATTTTCTGAAAATGTTCTTGCGCTTTTCTGCAAATCCCTGTATATTGGTCAGGTTGTCAAAAACACGGAAACAAATGGTTATCGGTTTTTCGAGTGAGTAGACAGGTTAATTGTTTCACGTGACCATTTGGGTCATATCGGAGTTGTAAGTCAGTAATAGCGGTAGGACGATCTCTGCTGGGAAAAGAAGAGAACGTCAGCATTTGACCGCGCATTATGTAGGAGACCGGGGGGCTTCCTGCAGGTTAGGGGAATCTTTTTGAAAATCAATATGAAATTCTTGTCTCTTGGTGCCGCTGTCGTGATTGCGGGGGGCTTTGGTGCGGTGAACATCGTGACCAATGCAAGCAATGGCGATGTGGTTGACGCGTTAGAGCTGTCGACTACTGGCCACGGCAAAAGTGCCGCAGCGAGTGCCAGTGCTCACAGGGCAATGCCTGCTTCCAGCAAGCAGGTCTCGGTCGCTGCAGCCAAGGACAAGAAGACGGCGCACCAGGCTGCAGCTAAGGCCGCTAGTGCTAAGGGTGCCAGTGCGAAGCCAGCGACCGTAAAGCCGGCGACGCCTAGCACCACTGCCGCCAAGCCAGTTGCGGCTGCTCAGTCGCATCCGGCTGCACCAGTGCGTCACGTCGCAGCCCCAGTCCAGCACACGGCGGCACCAACTGCCGCTCAAAGCGCTGCGGCCAAGGCGGCCAGTATTCGTGCCACCACTGGGGAAACCTATGTGGGGACGATTTCTGGGTTGGGCCATTCGACGGTCGTCGTTCAAGGCAGCCGCAGCCGCACGAAGGCGCCTGCGCAGGCCGGCATGGCTATGACCTGGGGTGGGGCAACTCACATGACCACCACGGATGGTTTGACCTCTGAGATCGCGGGCCACGCGAAGAGCAACACTTTTTCCTGGATCATGGGCCTCGGCATTGGCAGCCGCGTCTCTGTGACTGATGCCAATGGCCAGTCGCGGACTTACACGGTATACATGACCGATGACGTCAACGATGAGAGCTATTCCGTCAAGAACGGCGCAGACCGCTTGAACGCGATCCTCAGCCCGAACCAGGGCGAAGCCGTTGTCTTGCAGACCTGCATCTCACAGACGGTAAACCGGCTAGTCTGGGCCCACTAAGGACTTGGTCGACGCTGTCTCAAAACTCAAAATAGGATATGTTATCAGCCAACTTAAATCCCGTTAATGCTTACTCGCAAAAAACTCTTCGAGAATAACTTCTCGAGGAGTTTTTTGCTTTTACTAGATGTATGCGCCCGTGGAAAGGCGCTGGGCGGGCATCTGCGGATCGAGGCTGAGTTTGTGAAGAGCCTGAATTTGAAATATATTTGAGTCAGATATGCACATTACCTGACTTTTTCGGTGTTTGATTGTACAGTATAGGTTGAGTGTATGACAATTAGCGTCAACGACGAACAGTTGAACTAGGTGTGAGCTGCAGATGCGGTAATTGTGGTCGCTGTGGGGGGGCCGCTTGATGGAATCATCCTAGTCGGGATTATAGATAAGAGGGGAATGCAATGGGCAGAGCGATTGACATCACCGGTCGGCGGTTTGGCCGGCTGGTCGCCTTGCGAATGACGGGGCATTCGCAAAGTGGTAATGCGTTGTGGTTGTGTCAGTGTGACTGTGGCAATCAGATTGTGACGGATTCGAACCATCTGCGGCACGGACTGGTGAGAAGTTGTGGGTGTCTGCGGCGAGAGCGTTCCCGGGAGAATATCTTGACCAATCTGAAGACCTTAGTCAGGATGAAGTTTGGGTCACCGACGCCTTACGACCCAGAGAAACCGATCCGCATGAATTCCCGCAACGTCTCCGGGGTGACCGGTGTCAGCTGGGATGCGGTCGCCAACCGCTGGTTCGCCCGGTTGATGGTGGGCGGAAAGCTGGTTTTGAACAAGGCCTTTGCGACCTTCGGCGACGCGGTTGCCGCGCGGCGGGCCGCGGAAGCCAGCTATCACGTTGCGCCGCGCAAGCCACGGCATTAGGCTGATAGGCCAAAAATTAGATTCGTGTGATTAGCTGATAAGAGAAAAATAATTTACTCTCCGGAACTCAAGCAGGCGAAATAAAGCTTGGGGGCTGGGGAGTTTTTGCTGGTATCAGTGAATTTATAGGCTGAGCGGGGATTGCATGCTTAATGGGACGTGAGGACAACGTTATTCGCATAATTTATTGATTGCGGCCAGGAATTTCTCATTCAGATGGAGAATTGATTATCCTGAGTGACCGGCCGCATTTTTATACTTACTTTTTCATGGTTTCAATCATCATTTCTCCCCGATATACTCATTGGGACAGGTGATGCAAAATAAAGACTGTCGTATATGCCTGTCAACAGAAGTATGACGCGACTTGTACCGACGAGTTATCACTTTATAGGGGGAATTTTGATGAAAAATCGTTCCAACACGCTGAAAGCCGCTCGTTCCAATAAGGCCTGGTTCGCCGCTGGGGTCGTTGCAGCTGGCTTGTTCAGCGTCTCTGCGATTGGGAGCACAACTGTCTCGGCTGCGACGCTTGCGCAAGCCTCTGCGGCAAATACGCTTGCGGCGCCGAACCAGACAGGTAAGGTACAAGCCGACCTTGACGCTTACGCCAAGGGTATGCAGATTGGAAGGACTGGTGCGATCTCGCTCCCGGCCCACTTTACGAATGGTCAACGCGCCGACTACATTGAGGCCATCACGGCCGGGTTCAAGGCCGGCCAGCTGATGCACCAACACAAGCTGAACCACATTGACACGATTGCCGAGACGCCGAACAAGTCGACTCAGGCCTCAGATGACGCCGCAGCCAAGGCCAACAACGATGTCAATAATCAGAATCCGACCGATCCAACAGGTAAGGTCAGTGAAGATCTTGACGCTTACGCCAAGGGGATGCAGATCGGCAAGACTGGCGCGGCTTCTTTGCCGGCTCACTTTACCGATGGTCAGCGTGCCGACTACATTGAAGCAATCACTGCCGGGTTTAAGGCCGGCCAGCTGATGCACCAAAGCAAGCTGAACCACATTGACACGATTGCCGAGACACCAAACATGTCGACTCAGGCTTCAGATGACGCCGCAGCCAAGGCCAACAATGATGTCAATAATCAGAATCCGACCAACCCGACCGGCAAAACCGAGGAGGACCTTGATGCCTACAACAGAGGGCTGCAGATCGGCAAGACCGGCGCAGCCTCGCTGCCAGCCCATTTTACGGATGGAAAAAGCGCGGACTACATCGAAGCAATTAAAGCCGGGTTCAAGGCCGGCCAACTGATGCACCAAAGCAAGCTGAATCACATTGACACGATTGCCGAGACCCCGAACAAGTCGACAGAAGCCTCTAACGCGATGGAACAGGCGGTCAACAGCAATCTGAACAAGATGGAAAACCTGCCGAACCTGTCGACCTTAGCCTCTGAGAAGGCCCGTTCAGAAGCGGAAAAGAACGGCGAGGACGGGGCAGAGGAGCCTGATTTTCCGGCCGCGCTGATCATGCCAGCTGCGGACATCACCACGCCGCGGCCGACCCCTGCACCAAAGCCAGGTCAACAGTCTCGCCAACCAGGCAAGAAGACCGCAAGCCAGCGGGTTTTACCGCACACTGGCGAAGCGTCAAACGTGGCCGCTGCTGGGCTGGGCGTCTTCGCGACACTAGGGGCACTGTTGGGCCTGAGCGGGATTGGCCGCAAGCGCGCCTAACTGAAAGAATTTCATGGCCCTCAAGTGCTTTCAACTCTCTGACATGTCCGCTTCGGTGGGCATGTTTTTTGCTGTGAGGCGGGCCGCAAAAATATTGTAAAATATTAGCGAGAAAAATAGTTGACAGCGGTTTCATTGCGTGCAATACTAACTATGGATGACGAGTGGGTAGGGAAGGAACAACCCCATCAGCACTACTCGCCGACTACCGGGCGATCCGACCGTACCAGGGTTGACCCGGCATGCTGAGCCGCCAGCTGGTTGGCTATGAAGACCCTATTCGAATATAGGGGGTCCTTTCAGGACGCATGGCAGGATGCTGCTATCACTTTCCTAACTTAATAAAGAGACTCGAAGCGGCAACGCAACGGGGATAGCAGGCAGGGGCAACCCTGCAATAAAAAGCCACCGGGGCAACCACGGTGGCAGGGGACACCATTTCGAATAGAATGGTGTTCTTTGCGTGCCTTTTTTCGTCTGCGCCGCATTTGACCGCCAATCATTGATCAATTAATTAGGTCAGTTATGCCCGTTTTGAACTATATTCGGCATTTTGACTGTAAACTGATGATGATTAATGATCCAAGGAAGGGGCCCCATGATGAGTGCGCCATTAGACATTACTGGAGAACGTTATGGCCGGCTAGTCGTGCTTGAGCGAGCCGGGCATAGTTCAAATGGTAATCTGCACTGGCTGTGCCAGTGTGACTGCGGCAACCAGACGGTCGTGGATTCATATCGGCTGCGGCACGGCGGCGTGCGCAGTTGTGGATGCTTGCGCCGCGAACAGTCGCGGAAGAACATTCTGGCCAATCCCAAAACGGCGGCCAAGATGCGCCGTGGTGACGCCCACAAGAAGCGCATGGGCTAATGGCGGCCGCGCCTGACCCTCAGGCCCGTCAGCTAGACGCCCGAGAGGAAAAAGCAATTTAGCTCACTTCGAATCATGAGTTGAGCCGTTATTTTAGCATGTCCAGTCACCTGGCATGCTTTTTTTGGCGACGCAAAAGCCCCACTCGCATGACACGAGCAGGGCTGAGCGGACAAAAAAAGCGCCACATGGACGCGATTTTTAATTGGGATTAAACCCGGGTCACTTTACCTGACTTGAGGGCACGAGCTGAAACCCAAACGCGCTTCGGCTTGCCATCGATCAAGATGCGGACCTTCTGAAGATTGGCCTTCCAGGCACGACGGCTTGAGTTCAAAGCGTGTGAACGCTTGTTGCCAAAAGTCGTGTGACGGCCGGTAATGACGTCTTTTGCCATAACGAGGGACCTCCTTTGCAATCGCATGTTGCGATTTTTTTCACTCATCTAATTTATCATACGGCCGGGCCGAATACAAGGGCTAGCAAGGAAAATTACTTGACAGCTGCCGCCTTCCTTTCAAATAATGGGTTGCTATGCTAAACTATTTGGGAAATACCTAGTCAAATAGGAGGTTATCGCATGGCGGTAAAAATCAAGACCAAGTATGGCACCATCGATATTTCGAACAATGTCATCGCAACGGTCGTCGGCGGTGCAGCCACTGATATTTATGGCATCGTCGGCATGGCTTCGCGCAACCAGATCCGCGATAATTTGAATGATATTTTAAACCGGGAAAACTACGCCCGCGGGGTCGTCGTTCGCCAGGCGGACAACGGCGTCACGATTGAAGTCAACATCATCGTCGGTTACGGCACCAAGATCTCGGAGGTCTGCCGCAACGTCCAGGAGAAGGTCAAGTATAACCTGGAAACCATGCTCGGGGTCACCACTAATGAAGTGACGGTCATCGTGCAGGGCGTACGGGTGTTGGCTAACGACTAGCAGCGGCGCGAGGAGGACTGAACAGGTGGAAGTCACAGAAATTACAGCAGCGAAGTTCCAGGACATGATCCGCGTCGCTGCACATCGCATTAAACAAAACGCAGAATTCGTCAACTCACTGAACGTGTTCCCGGTGCCGGATGGCGACACGGGGACCAACATGACGCTGACCTTCCAAAGCGGTGCGAAGGCCGTGCTGGAAAGCGATAGTCAAAGCGTTGGCGAGTTGGCGCAGCATCTGGGCAAAGGGTTGCTCATGGGGGCACGGGGCAACTCAGGCGTCATTTCTTCGCAACTGTTCCGCGGGTTTGCCAAGAACGTCGAGAAAAAGTCGACGCTGTCAGCGCAGGACCTGGCGGATGCTTTTGCCGCCGGGGTCGAAACGGCGTACAAAGCCGTCATGAAGCCGGTCGAAGGGACGATTCTGACCGTTGCGCGTGAGGCGGCCAAGGCCGGCCTCAAGTCTGCGGCGTCAACTGATGATGCAGTCGTCGTGATGGCGGCTGTCACCAAGGCGGCCAAGCGCGCGCTGGCAAAAACGCCGGAGCTGCTGGCAGTGCTGAAGGAAGTCGGCGTCGTTGATTCCGGTGGCCAAGGGCTGGTCTTCTTATATGAAGGCTTCAGCGAAGGGCTCTCCGGCGAAGCGGCCGACGACGCCTATGTGCCGGACGAAGAAGAGATGGACGAAATGGTCAACGCCACGCACCACCAAGGCGCCCAAACCCAGCTCAATCCGGATGACATCGTCTATGGCTACTGCACGGAAATGATGGTCGAACTTGGCAAGGGGGATAACCCGAAGTCGTTTGACTATGAAGCCTTCCGCAATTACCTGAACACGCTGGGGGACTCCACCCTGGTCGTGGCCGATGACGAAGTGGTCAAGGTGCACGTGCACACGGAGCACCCGGGGACCGTTTTCCGTTACGGCCAGCAATACGGGACGTTGGCGAAGATCAAGGTCGACAACATGCGGCTTCAGCACGAGTCAATCATTGAGCGCGAAGAAGCGATTCAGCAGGACGACAAGCCGCAGCCGCTGGCAGAAATCGGCGTCGTCGCCATCGCGGCCGGCTCTGGGCTCGGCGACTTGTTCAAGAGTCTGGGCGTCACCACCGTGCTGAGCGGCGGGCAGACGATGAATCCAAGCACCAACGACATTTTGGACGCAATCACCAAGGCCCACGCCAAGAACGTGATCGTGCTGCCGGATAACTCTAATATTTTCATGGCAGCTGATGAGGCGGCCAAGGCGGCGGAGGTCAACGTGGCAATCGTCAAATCCAAGACGATCAACCAGGGGATGACCGCGATGCTCGGGTTCAACCCGGACGCGCCGCTGGCAGAAAACCAGGAGCAGATGACCGAAGAGCTCGCAAATGTGGTTTCCGGCTCGGTGACCCAGTCGATTCGCGACACGGTGATTGACGGCCTCGAAATTAAAAAGGATGACTGGATGGGCATCATTGATAACAAGATCAAGGTGTCCGAAAAGAATCGCCAGCAGGCGGCTATCGACATGATTGAAGCCATGCTGGACGAAGATTCCGAAATCATCACGCTGATCATCGGTGAGGACGGCAGCGGGGAAGAGGCCGACGCCATTTCCAAAGCCATCACAGAGGCGCACGAGGACCTGGAAGTCGAAATCCACGAAGGCGACCAACCCGTTTATCCATATTTGGTTTCAGTTGAGTAGTTTGATGCAGACCGGAGACCACGTCCGGTCTGTTTTTGTTCAAGGTGCAAAGGGTTCGCGCACTTAGGGGGACAGCTAGCCTAGCTCAAGGCATTGCCAGCGTCTTTTGCTGGCGAGGCCTTGAGCGTAGCTAGATGCTCCCCCGTTGCGAACCCGTGCCCGATTACGCCAAGCCGCAGCCCGATTCCGTCGCCTGTTCAGAAAGGAGGGAACCCCATGTCACTAACCGATCCAGTCACCGTCCTGCCCGGCGTTGGCCCCAAGCGTCAAGCAGCACTGGCCAGCTTAGGCCTGGAAACAGTCGGTGATGTGCTGTTTTATTTTCCCTTCCGTTACGATGATCTCCAGGTCAAAGATTTGGCTGAGGCGGCGGACCAAGAAAAGCTGACCATCAAGGGCGTCGTCGTGGCGCCGGCGGTGGTGGCCCGGTTTGGGGCGCACAAGAACCGGGTGAACGTGCGCTTGCAGGTCGACCGCAGCGTGGTGATGGTCACCTTCTTCAACCAGCCGTGGCTCAAGGACAAGTTTGAGCAGGGCAGCGAGGCGGCCATCTACGGCAAGTGGGACGCCAAGCGCCACACGATGACCGGGATGAAGGTGCTGGCTACGCAAACGCAGGACGCGCCATCGCTGGCCGGCATCTATCCGGTCAACAAGAACATTCGTCAAAGCACGCTGGTCCAGCTGGTCAAAGACGCCTGGGCGCGCGATGCCGACAACATTCAAGACGTCGTGCCCAGCGCGGTGCGGGCCAAGTTCAAGCTGATGTCGGACCGCGAAATCGTCCACGGCATGCATTTTCCCGATACACCGCTTGAGGCCAAGGCCGCCAGGCGCAGTGCCGTGTTCCGCGAATTTTTCCTGTTCGAAACCCAGATTCAAGCGCTGCGCGAGGATAACCAAGGTGAGGCCAACGGGCTGGCGATTCCTTACGACAACCAGGCACTGCGGGGGCTGATCAAGACGCTGCCGTTTGAGCTCACCACTGCCCAGAAGCGGGTGGTCAACGAGATCTGTGCTGACATGCGTTCGCCGCACCACATGAACCGCCTGCTGCAAGGCGACGTTGGGTCAGGGAAAACCATCGTGGCGGCCATCGTCATGTACGCCGCGGTCACGGCGCGCTACCAGGCGGCGCTGATGGTGCCGACCGAAGTGCTGGCCGAGCAGCATTACGCCAAGCTGACGAAGCTGTTCGCCGATTTTCCCGTCAAGATCTCGCTGCTGACCGGCGCGACAACCGTGGCGGCGCGCAAAACCATCAAGGCCGATCTGGCCAGTGGGGCGTCCGACATTGTCATTGGCACGCACGCGCTGATTCAAAAGGATGTCGACTTCGCGAACCTCGGGCTGGTCATCATCGACGAACAGCACCGCTTTGGGGTCAACCAGCGCAAAATTCTCCAAGAAAAGGGCCTGAAGCCGGATCTGCTGGCGATGACGGCCACGCCGATTCCCCGGACGCTGGCCATTACGGCGTACGGTGAAATGGACGTGTCCACAATCGACGAGCTGCCGGCAGGCCGCCAGCCGATCACGACCACCTGGGTCCGCAAGAATCAGCTGCGCGAGGCGCTTTCGCGAATCAGCACGGAACTTGCCGCTGGTCACCAGGTGTTTGCCATCACGCCGCTGATCGCCGAATCGGAGAAAATCGATCTGCAAAACGCCGAGCAGCTCTACGAGGACCTGAACAAGGCCTTTGGGGCCAAGTACCAGGTTGCACTGCTCCATGGTCAGATGAAAAACGACGAAAAAGATGACATTATGCGCCGCTTCAGTCAAAATGAGATTCAGGTGCTGGTGTCGACCACGGTCGTTGAAGTCGGGGTCGATGTGCCGAACGCGACGGTAATGATGATTTTTGATGCCGACCGGTTCGGGCTGGCCCAGCTGCATCAGCTGCGGGGCCGAGTCGGGCGAGGCAAGTCTGCCGCGTACTGTATTTTGGTGGCAGACCCGAAAAATGACGCTGGCGTTGAACGCATGACCGTCATGACGGAAACCACTGACGGCTTTAAGATCGCTGAAAAGGACTTGGAACTGCGCGGGTCGGGTGATATTTTCGGTGAGGCGCAAAGTGGGCTGCCGGAATTCAAGATCGCCGACCCGGTTGCGGACTACGCGACCTTGAATGCGGCGCAGCAAACGGCGGTGGGCCTGTTCAAGGCGGACCCGACGCTTTCGGCGCCCGAGTTTGCCCCGCTGCGCGCGTATCTGGCACGGCGCCAGCAGGCAGTCGGCAGCTTGGATTAAGAACAGTGTGAAGAGGAGATTAAAACGATGAAAATTGCTATCGATGCGATGGGCGGCGATCACGCCCCTGAGGTTGTGATTCAAGGGGTTGAACAGGCCCGCGACGAGCTTCAAGACGTCGACTTTCTGCTTTACGGGGACGAGAACAAGATTCGGCCCCTGCTGAAAAACGATTCTCACGTGACGATTATTCACACCACTGAGAAGGTCAACTCCGACGATGAGCCGGTGCGCGCGATTCGCAGCAAGAAGCAGGCCTCCATGGTCCTGGCTGCCCAGGCCGTCAAAAGCGGTGAGGCCGACGCGATGATCTCGCTGGGCTCAACTGGGGCGCTGCTCGCTGCCGGCCTGTTCATTGTGGGCCGCATCAAGGGCATCGACCGGCCTGGCCTGATGCCGACTTTGCCGACCACGGACGGCGCGGGTTTTGTGATGCTTGACGTCGGCGCCAATGCCGAGAACCGGGCGTCACAACTGGTTCAGTACGCGGTTATGGGCGACTTTTACGCGCGGGATCTGCGCGGGCTGAAAAATCCCAAGGTCGGCCTGCTGAACAACGGCACCGAAGCCAATAAAGGCAATGAGCTGCATCAGGAGACTTACAAGCTGCTCAGTGCGCTGGATGGGATCAATTTTGTCGGCAACGTCGAATCTGACTCGATTCTCAAGCACACGGCAGACGTCGTGGTGACTGACGGCTTCACCGGCAACGCGGTGCTCAAGACCATCGAGGGCTCTGCGCGCACCATTTTGGGGCTGGTCAAGCACGCCATCATGGATAACGGCGTGAAGGCGAAGCTCGGCGGGCTGCTGCTGAAGGATGGCATTCAGTCCGTGGCCAGCACGTTTGACGTGTCCAGTTACGGTGGGGCTGTCTTGCTGGGGCTCAAGGCCCCGGTGGTCAAGGCGCACGGCGGTGCGGATGCCAAGGCGGTTTACTACACGGTCAAGCAGGTCAAGCAAATGGTGGAAACCGGCACGGTCCAGAAAGTGGTCGATTACTTCCAGGCCCATCCAGCGACCAAGGCGTGACAAAGCACCCCAAATCAGGTATGCTAAATTGCGTGAAAATCAAGGAGGCGCACTATGTCAGAGCAGGAAGTATTTGATAAAATCGCCGGGCTGATCGAGGACCACTTCCAGGTCCCGGCGGCCAAGGTCACCAAAGAGTTGAATTTTAAGACCGACCTCGATGCCGACTCAATTGATTCCGTTGAGTTTGTGCTTGAGCTCGAGGATACCTTTGGGGCCGAGATCCCAGACGAGGATGCCGAAAACATTCAAACCGTCGGGGATGCGGTGCAGTACGTACTCGATCACCAAAATAAGTAAGCAACCGATGACCACCTGGCAGGCCCGCGCTCACCAGGTGGTTTTTTAGTGCCGAAGTTCATGGTTTTTTAATTTTCGCTGGGTTTATTGTTGACAGGGTCTTGCATTCAGGGTTAGAATTTTCACAACATTAAAACGCGATTAAAAGATGAGTAACCGACGAGTCTGGGACAGAAAGCCGCAGGGGATGAGAAGCGGTGCAGGCAACTCGGCGAAGATGGTCTTTGCTGCCGCGGCCGGCTGAGCAAAAGCAAAGTTGGTCTGGGTGCGCCCATTACAGCGCCGAGTCTCACCGCAAGGTCGGACTGATCGAGGCGGCTGGCGTGAGTCAGTCGTGTATACAAGGTGGTAACGCAGCCAAGCTGCCCTTGCACTCTCTAGGAGTGTGGGGGCGGCTTTTTTTATCGCAAAAAGGAGCAAAATCATGACAACAACAATTATTGGTTATCCGCGCATCGGGGCCCACCGTGAGCTCAAGTTTGCGACCCAGCACTATTTCAAGCAGCGCATCTCCGCCGAGGAGCTGCAGGACACGGCGAAAAAGCTGCGTCAGGCCAACTGGGCAACCATCAAGCAGGCGGGGATCGACCAAGTGCCGACCGGTGACTTTTCATTCTTCGACACCACGCTGGACACGGCCTTTCTGCTGAACATCGTGCCAAAGCGTTACCAGGACCTGAAGCTGGCGCCCTTGGACGAGTACTTTGCGCTGGCCCGCGGCTACCAAGGCGCAGCGGGCGACGTCAAGGCGCTGTCCATGAAGAAGTGGTTCAACACGAACTACCATTACCTGGTGCCTGAATTTGACCGGGACACCCAGATCAAGGTGCGCGACTGGCAGCTGTTTGCTCAATTCAAGGAAGCCAAGGAGCAAGGCATCAACGCGCGACCAACGCTCGTGGGGCCGTACACGCTGCTGCACCTGAGCCGCTTTCTCGATGGCAAACAGCCAGCGGACTTTGTGGACGCGCTGGCGGCGGCGTACGCCGAAATCATCAGCCGGCTGGTCGGCGAAGGGGCCGAGTGGATCCAGCTGGATGAGCCGGCGCTGGTGTTTGACCAAACGGACGCGGACCGAGCCCTGTTCAAGCAGCTTTACACGGCAATTCTGGCGCAAAAAGGGTCGGCGAAGATCCTGCTGCAGACGTACTTTGGCGACGTCACCGATTCCTACCAGAATCTGACCAGCCTGGCCTTTGATGGGTTGGGCCTGGACTTCATCGAAGGGAAGGTCAACTTGGACCTGCTGACGACGCAAGGGTTCCCGAAGGACAAGGTGCTGTTTGCCGGGGTGATCAACGGCAAAAACATCTGGCGCACCAACTACGATAAGACGCTGACGTTGCTGTCTCAGCTGGACGAGGTGGCCGACCAGATCGTGCTGTCGACCTCGACGTCGCTGCTGCACGTGCCGTACACCACCAAGAACGAGACGAAAATCGACCCGGCGGAACTGCGCTACCTGGCGTTTGCTGAAGAAAAGCTGACCGAGCTGCGCGAGCTGGACGAGGCGCGGAAGGCCAAGCGCGACACGCCGGCGGTGCTGACGAACCGCCACCTGTTTGCTACGCCGCGCTACGATGAAGACCCGGCCATCAACGCCAAAATTGCGGCCTTGAAGCCTGAGGATTACAAACGGCTGCCGGCACGCAAGGAGCGCCTGGCGATTCAGGCCAAGGAGTTCAACCTACCGATTTTGCCGACCACGACGATTGGGTCATTTCCGCAGACGGCGGCGGTGCGCAAGAATCGCGCCGAGTTCCGCAAGGGCAACATCACGGAAGAAGAATACACCGCCTTCAACCACAAGGAAGAACGGCGCTGGCTGAAGATTCAAGAGGACCTCGGACTGGACGTGCTGGTTCACGGCGAATTTGAACGCAATGACATGGTCGAATACTTTGGCGATAACCTCAAGGGCTTCCGCTTCACCGAAAACGGGTGGGTGCAGTCTTACGGCACCCGCGGGGTCAAGCCGCCGATCATTTGGGGCGACGTGGTGCGCACGCATCCGATTACCGTGGCGGAGTCCGTGTACGCCCAGAGCCAGACGGACAAGCCGGTGAAGGGGATGCTGACCGGGCCGGTGACGATTCTCAACTGGTCGTTCCCGCGCGAGGATGTCTCGCCTAAGGTTTCCACGGAGCAAATCGCACTGGCGCTTCAAGGCGAAGTGCTGGATCTGGAAAAACATGGCATCAAGATCATCCAAATCGATGAGCCGGCCTTGCGGGAAAACCTGCCGCTGCGCAAAAAGGACTGGAACAGTAAGTACCTCGACTGGGCCGTGCCGGCATTCCGGCTGGTCGGCGCGAAGGTGCAGCCAGGGACGCAGATTCACACCCACATGTGCTACTCCGAATTTGGCGACATCATCGAGGCCATTGACGCGCTGGATGCGGATGTGATCAGCTTTGAAGCCGCCCGTGCCGATATGACGCTGCTGGATGTGTTGCACGACGTCCACTTTGAGACCCACGTCGGCCCTGGCGTTTACGACATTCACTCGCTGCGCGTGCCGTCCAAGGACGAAATCGTCAAGATCATTCACGAGATTCTCCGGCGCATTCCTAAGGAGAACGTCTGGATCAATCCTGACTGTGGTTTGAAGACCCGCGAGGAGCCCGAAACGGTCGCGAGCCTGCGCAACATGGTCGAGGCGACCAAACAGGTACGAGAGGAGCTCGCGCATGAAAGTCAACCGACTGTTTAATGATCATCAGGTCTTGTCCTTCGAGCTGTTTCCGCCGCGCCGCCGGAACACTGATGATGACTACCGCCGCATTGATGACACCATCAGTGCCGTTTCCGAGCTGAACCCGGATTTTGTTTCGGTGACGCTTCACACCGGGGCCAAAGATCAGCGCCGCGTGACGCTGGAACTGGCTGACCGGATCCAGCAACAGTACGGCCTGCCGGCGGTTGCGCATCTGCCTGCGGTGCAGCTGACGACGGCCGAGGTTGACAGCCTGCTGGATGACTTCAAGGCGGCTGGCATTGAAAATATTTTGGCCTTGCGCGGCGATATTCCTGATGGCGGCCGGGTCGCCAACGATTTTCCGCATGCCAGTGACCTGATCACGCACATTCACGAGTACGGCGACTTTAACGTCGTCGCGGCCTGTTACCCCGAGACACATCCCGAGGCGACCAGCCCCGAGGCCGATCTGCGCCACCTGAAGGAAAAAGTGGACGCTGGGGCCTCACAGCTGATCTCGCAGCTGTTCTTCGATAACCACGTCTTTTACGACTTTGTGGCGCGGGCGCGGGCCGCGGGCATCCAAGTGCCCATCGAGGCCGGGATTATGCCAGTGCTCAGTCAGCACCAGATCGACACGATGGCCTTGACCTGCGGGGTCAGCTTGCCGGAAAAGTTTCTCAGCATGATGAAACACTACGAGGGGCGCCCCGAAGCCATGCGTGACGCCGGCATTGCCTACGCCATCGATCAAATCGTTGACCTGATGGTGCACGGGGTCGATGGCATCCACCTTTACACCATGGACAACCCGACGGTCGCCAAGCGCATTGTTGAGGCGACGCGGTCCCTGGTGCGTCAGTAATTTAGCTTAAACGGCACGCTTGCACACAGCAGGCGTGTCTTTTAAGCTCATCCGCGTCATTGGGCGGCTGGTGTTAGACCCAGTCGTTCTGTATAATGGATTAGAGTATGTTTAGCCAAATTACAGGAGGTCAACAATGGTCGCATCTGAGTTCGTCAGTGAGTTACGCCAGCGGTACGAAATCGAGTTCAAAGACTTGAGCCTGCTCGACGAAGCGTTTACGCATTCGTCCTACGTCAACGAGCATAAGGAGCTCGGCCTCAAGGACAACGAGCGGCTCGAATTTCTCGGGGATGCCGTGCTTGAGCTGACGGTCTCAGATTACTTGTACCGGAAGTTTCCAGACCTGCCGGAAGGCGACCTGACGCGGATGCGTTCGGCGGCAGTCCGCACGCGCGCGTTTTCAGGCTTTTCCAAAGAAGCGCACTTTGACCGCTACATTAAGCTGGGCAAGGGCGAGGAGCGCGCCGGGGCCCGCAAGCGGTTGACCTTGCTGGAAGACCTGTTTGAAGCCTTTAACGGCGCCTTGTACCTGGACCAGGGCCGTGAAGCCAACATTAAGTTTGCCAAACAGATCATTTTTCCTAAAATTGACGCCGGCGAGTTCTCAGCCGACATGGATCACAAAACCGCGCTGCAGGAGTATGTCCAGCAGGATGGGGAAGTCGACATCGAATACCACTTGCTGGCGGAAACCGGCCCGGCGCACGCGCGGCAGTTCCAAGTGGACGTTGCGGTTGACGGCACCGTGCTCGGTTCTGGTGTGGGTAAGAATAAAAAAGCGGCGGAGCAGGCCGCGGCCGACGATGCGTTGACCAAGCTTCGCGCAAAGTGAGTGAAAGTGCATGCAGTTAAGACATCTGACAATCAACGGCTTCAAATCGTTCGCGGATAAAACCGAGATCGATTTTGTGTCCGGGTTGACCGGCATCGTTGGCCCAAACGGCTCCGGTAAAAGCAACATCACCGAGGCCATTCGCTGGGCACTCGGCGAACAAAGTGCGAAGTCTTTGCGCGGCGAGAAAATGGGCGACGTGATTTTTGCCGGCACCGCCACCCGGCCGCCGCTCAACCGCGCCGAAGTGACGATGACGTTCGATAATTCAGACGGCTATTTGCCGAAGCAGCCGGCCGCGGTCACAGTGACCCGGCGGCTTTTTCGTGATGGCGAATCGGATTTTCTGATCAACAATCAAAATGTCCGGCTCAAGGACATCGTTGACCTATTCATGGATTCGGGTCTGGGCAAGGAGAGTTTCTCGTTCATTTCTCAGGGCCGCGTCGAGGCCATTTTTAATTCCAAACCAGAGGACCGGCGCGGCATTCTTGAAGAAGCCGCCGGCGTTTTGAAGTACAAACAGCAAAAAACCAAGGCCCAGGCGGAGCTCAAGGAAACGCAGGACAATCTGGATCGCATCAACGACATCGTGTCCGAGTTGCACAAGCAAGTCACGCCTTTGGCCGAGCAGGCCTCACTGGCCCGCGACTACGAACGCCAGACGAAAGACTACCAGCGTATTCATAAAGAAATCCTGGCACTAGAGATCCAGCAGCTGGCTGATGAGCAGACCAAGACGCAAGGGGAAGCTAAGGTTACCAAGGAGACCGTGGCCGCGCTGACCGCCAAGGCCAAGCACCTCGAGGGCCAGTCGGAAACCCTGACGGCGACTGATCAGGAGCTGGACGCCAAGCTGACCAAGCTGAACGATTCGCTGCTGTCTCAATCGATGAAGCTGGAAAGTCTCACCGGGGAGGTCAACGTGTCGTCAGAGCGCGCTAATAACGCGCAGGAGACGCTGAAGGATCTGCAGGCGCAGTTGGCGCAGGCGCAAACTGACCTGGCCGACGCGAAACAGCGCGTGGCAAATCTGACGCGAACTCAGACCGAACAAGCGGCGCAGCGCAAGCAGTTAGCCGAAAAGTTGACGGCTGCCCGCGCCGGCGCACAGTCCCCTGAAGCACTGGCCAAGCAGCTCGATGAAGCCCAGGCAAAGTACATTGACCTTCTGCGGCAGCAGGCGGATACGAAGAATGCCCTGGCGGCCGCGCAAAAGGATCAGCAGGTGGCGCAGAACCAAAGCGCCGCCGACCGGGCGCGGCTTTCCGAGCTTAACAAGCGCCAGCAGGCTCAGCAGGAGACCGTCGATCAGCTGATCGGGCAAGTGGCCAAACTGACCGCGGCCAGCGAAGATGCGCGCACTAAAGCGGCCGCCGCGCATGAACAAGCGGAAACCGTTCAGCAGGCGTTTGCGGACGCCCAAGACCGCCTCAACCAGGCGACCACCCTGTACCAACGCGCCAACTCGCGTTATGAGACCCTGCAGGAGCTGAAAGATGATTACGCCGGATTCTATTCCGGCGTGCGCGCCGTGCTGAAAAACAAGGCGCAGCTCGAAGGCGTCATCGGCGCTGTGGCCGAGCTGCTGGCAGTGCCAAGCAAGTACCAGCAGGCCTTTGATGTCGCATTGGGTGGCAGCTTGCAGGCGATCGTGACGACCACTGAGCAGGCTGCCAAGCAGGCCATCACGTACCTGAAGCAGACGCGCGCCGGGCGGGCGACCTTTTTGCCGACCGCTGTGATCCGGCCGCGGAACCTGCCGGCGAGTGTTGCCACCGAACTGGCCGGCCAGCCTGGGTTTATCGGCATCGGTGTCGAGCTGGTGCGTTTCCGGCCCGAAGTGGCGCCGGTCATGGCAAACCTGCTCGGCAGCCTGATTGTCGCCGAGACCTTGGACGCCGGGATCAAACTGGCTAATTTGACGCATCATCGCTACCGCATTGTGACGCTTGACGGTGATATTCTGACTCCCGGCGGCGCCTTGACCGGTGGCCAGACGCGCAAGCAAGGCGTATCGCCGCTGGCGCGCACCCAGGAGGTCACGCAGTTGCACGCGCAGCTGCGGCAGATGAAAGATGCTTTGGCCAAGCAAACCGACTTAGTGAATGGCCTGCAAGCCAAGCTGACGACAGCCCAGACTGCAGCCACGGAAGCCGACCGCGCGGTCAATCAGGCGCTGGCGGATCTTTCCGCCCAAAAAGCCCAGCTGGATGCCCAGCAGGCTAGTTTGACCCAGCTTGACCGGCAGCGCCAAGCCGCTAAGTTGGCAACCGGGACCGCAGACGATTATGATCAAAAGATCGAGACGTTGACCGGTCAGGCGGAAGCAGTGGACAAGGCGTTGACCGAGACGCAAGATCAAATCGACCGCACCAAGGCGCAGCAAAGCCAGGCCGAGGCCAGTGCGGCTGAGATCCAAGCAAAAGTCAACGACTTGCAGACGCAACTGGCGGTGCTTAAAAGCACGGCCGAAACCACCAAGACCCAACTGGCGCAGTGGCAAGATCAAGTGCAAACCAGTACCCAATCCTTGGCTCAGCTGAAGGAACGGATCGCCAAAATTCAGCAGGCGGCTGAGGAAAGTGCGACTGACAAGCAGACCCGCACGCAGACCATCGCGCAGTTGAAAGTCAGCACCAAGGCGCTGCGCGAGGAGCAAGACAAACTGACCAAGGAAAAAGCCGCCAATCGCGGCAAACTCAGCAGTGTGTCGGCCGAAATCACGACGACCTACACCCAGCAGCACACGGCGATGGCACAGGCCGAACAGCAAAGTGCCTCGCTTTCGCGCATCAAGGTCAATCTGGATAATCGGCTGGCCACATTGTCGGAAGATTACCAACTCACTTATGAAGCGGCCCTGAAGGCCACAACCAGCAAGGCGGCAGAACTGCCGCAGCTGAAGTCGCAGCTCAAGCTGTTAAAGCGCGGGCTGGACGAGTTGGGACCAGTTAATCCGAATGCCATCACGGAGTACGAAAACGTGAAGGAACGCTTTGACTTTCTGACGAAGCAGCAGGACGACTTGATCGCCGCGAAAACCCAGCTGGAAGCCACGATGGGTGAGCTGGACGAAGAGGTCAAAAGCCGCTTTAAAGACATGTACGAGGCCACCAACGCCGCCTTTGAAACCATTTTTCCGCAGATGTTTGGCGGCGGCGAGGCGCACCTGACCCTGACCGATCCAGACGACTTACTTAACACCGGCATTGAGATCTCGGCGCAGCCGCCTGGCAAGAAGCTGACGCGGCTGTCCCTGCTGTCTGGTGGGGAGCGCGCGCTGACGGCCATTGTGCTGTTGTTCGCGATTCTGAAGGTGCGGCCGGTGCCATTTTCCATTTTGGATGAAGTTGAGGCCAGCCTCGACGACGTTAACGTCGATCGGTTCGGCCACTTCTTGCGCGATTATAGTTCGGACACGCAGTTCATTGTCATCACGCACCGGCGCGGCACCATGCTCGCGGCCAACATGCTGTATGGCGTGACGATGCAAGAATCCGGTGTGTCCAAGATGGTCGCCGTGTCCTTGGATCAGGTTCAAGATGAAAATACCGAGCCAGTTTCAAAATAGGAGGCAGTCATGGGATTATTCGATTCGCTGAAGAAAGCATTCGGCGGCGGCCAGCAGGAAACCGCTGAAGAAGAAAAGTACGACGCTGGGCTGGAGAAAAGCCGCAGCACGTTCGGCGAAAAGCTGAACGCGCTGTTTGCCAATTTTCGCACGGTCGATGAGGACTTCTTCGATGACCTCGAGGAAATGCTGATCGGCGCCGATGTCGGCTTCGAAACCGCCGAAAAACTCACTGATGAACTGCGCGATGAGGTCAAGCTCAAGAACGCCAAGAGCAAAGATGAAGTCTCCCAAGTCATCGTGCAAAAACTCGTCGACATCTACGGCGAGGCAGGCGAAGGCGAAGATAACTCGCTGCACTACGCCGAATCCGGGCCGACCGTCTTCTTGTTTGTTGGCGTCAACGGTGCCGGCAAAACGACGACCATCGGCAAACTCGCCCACCAGCTGCAGCAGGATGGCAAAAAGGTTCTGCTGGCGGCCGGTGACACGTTCCGGGCTGGAGCAATCCAGCAGCTGCAGGAATGGGGCAAGCGCGACGAGGTGCCGGTCGTGGCGACAGAACCCGGCGGTGATCCCGCCGCGGTGGTGTTCGATGCGGTGAAGCGCGCCAAGGACCAAAACTTCGACGTGCTGCTGGTCGACACCGCCGGCCGCCTGCAGAACAAGGTTAACCTGATGAAGGAGCTCGACAAGATCAAGCGGGTGATCGTGCGTGAGCTGCCAGATGCGCCACAAGAGGTGCTGCTGGTGCTTGATGCCACCACCGGTCAGAACGCGCTGAGCCAGGCCAAGGAGTTCAACCAGACCACCAAGATCTCCGGCATTGTCCTGACCAAGCTCGATGGTTCTGGCAAGGGCGGCATCGTGCTGGCGATTCGCAACTCGCTCCACGTGCCAGTCAAGCTGGTTGGCCTGGGCGAAAAAATGGACGACTTGCAGGTGTTTGATCCAAACAAGTTCGTGTATGGGTTGTTCAAGGGCCTGATCAAGGAAGAAAATTAGCATAAAAAAACCGCTGTGAGTTTCACAGCGGTTTTGTGTTCAGCAGACTATGCGGTAGCCGCTTCCTTCTTCTCGCGGCCCAAGATGAGCTGCAGGACGATCAGGACGACATAGGCGATCAGGATGTAGCCGAGCCACGGCCCAATCTTAACGGAGCTGTCAAACCAGTACTTCTGCCAGGCGGTGTTGCTCATCACCCACAGGAAGATGGCACCGAGCAGCGCGCCGATCGCGTTGAGAATCGCGAAGAACCACAGATTCCCGTTTTCATGGTTGTGCAGATAAATGCCGGAAAAGACAATGTTCCAGAGGAACCAGCCGCAGAACGCGGCCACGATGCCCCAGTACAGAATGGTTGCAACCATAATTATTCCCTCCAATTCATTACCTCTCTAGTTTACCACGATGGAAGCGGAATTTTGACCTTTTGTTCCGAATCGCCAAGTGCGGCTGCCTGCATTGACGCGGCCGCGGCTGACCGGTATTCTGTTATAAGGAAGAAAAGGCGGGACAACTAATGGAAATTGAGAAGAATAACCGCATGAATTCGCTGTTTGAATTTTACGGGGCGCTGTTGACCGACAAGCAGCATTCGTACCTGGAGCTGTACTACGGCGACGATTACTCGCTGGGCGAGATTGCGACCGAGTTCGACGTGTCGCGCCAAGCCGTGTACGACAACATTCGCCGCACCGAGGCGAGCCTGGAGGAATACGAAAGCAAGCTTCACCTGCTGGCTAATTTTCAGGCGCAAAACGAGGCCGTTGGCGACTTGGTGCGCTATGTGAAAAGTAAGTATCCCGGCGATTCGAAACTGAATGAGTTATTGGCCCGTGTCGCTGACCAAGCTGCGCGGTAGGAGGCAAATTTATGGCATTTGAAGGATTATCAGAACGCCTGCAAAAGGCCCTTTCTGGCCTGCGGCGCAAAGGTAAGGTATTGGAGCAAGACGTGCGCGACACCATGCGCGAGATTCGTTTGGCGCTGCTTGAAGCCGACGTCAATTTTGGCGTCGTCAAGGACTTCGTTAAGAACGTCCGCGAAAAGGCCCTGGGCGCCGAAGTGCTCGACAGCCTGACGCCGGCTCAGCAGATCATCAAGATCGTCAACGACGAGCTGACTAAGACAATGGGCGAGGCGGCCGTGCCGCTGAACAAGTCCGCGCACATTCCGACGGTCATCATGATGGTCGGGCTGCAAGGGGCCGGGAAAACCACCACGGTCGGGAAGCTGTCCAAGTACCTGATGGATAACGAAAAGGCGCGGCCGCTGCTGATTGCGGCTGACGTCTACCGCCCGGCTGCGATCGACCAGTTGAAGGTCATCGGCGAGCAGCTCAGCGTGCCGGTCTTTGACATGGGCACGGACACCGATCCAGTTGAAATCGTTCGCCAAGGGCTCGCGCAGGCCGCGCTGCAAAAGAATGATTACGTGCTGATCGATACTGCCGGCCGCCTGCAGATCGACGAGCAGCTGATGACCGAACTGGCGAACATCAAGGATCTGGCGCATCCCGACGAGATCCTTTTGGTCGTGGATTCCATGACTGGGCAGGCCGCCACCGACGTTGCCAAGGGCTTTAACGAGCGCCTCGACATCACCGGAGTCGTGCTGACCAAACTCGATGGTGATACCCGCGGTGGGGCGGCGCTGTCGATCCGGGCCGTCACTGGCAAACCGATCAAGTTTGTCGGTCAAGGCGAAAAGATGGATGCGCTCGATGTCTTCTATCCGGCCCGGATGGCCAACCGGATCCTGGGCATGGGCGACATGATGACCCTGATCGACAAGGCGCAGAAGAACTACGACGAGAAGCAGGCGCAAGAAGTCGCCGAGAAGATCAAGGAAAACACGTTTGACTTCAACGACTTCATCGACCAGATGGACCAGGTCACCAATATGGGTTCCATGGATGAGATTATGAAAATGATCCCGGGGCTGGCGAATAACCCGGCCATGAAGAACTTCCATGTGGATCCTAAGGACATCGCGCACCAAAAGGCCATTGTGTACTCCATGACCCCGCAGGAACGCGAAGACCCTGACCTGCTGAACCCGTCGCGGCGCCGGCGCATTGCCGCCGGTTCCGGCGTGCCGATCGTCAAGGTCAACCAGATGATCAAGCAGTTCAACCAGGCCAAAAAGATGATGAATCAGATGTACAAAGGCAACTTCTCCGGCATGGAAGGCATGATGGGCAATGGCATTCAGGGCCGTCTAGGCAAGATGGCCATGAACAAGATGGTGCGCAAGCAAAAGAAAAACAAAAAAAAGCGCCTGAAGACCAAGCACTTCCACTCCTAATTAGACCAAAATCGCGCCATGGATTGATCTCCATGGCGCGATTTGATTTTACTGCATCAGGTAAAGGGCGAGCACGATCGCATTGGCCAGCCCGGCGATCAGGGGCCCGTATGTTTTGAACTTGCTGACGTGCTGGCCGATCATGGCGTCGAAGAGTTGCACGCAGGTCATCGCCACCGCAATGGCCGCCAGGTATTCGGGACTGCGGAAGATGAGCAGGCCCAGCGTGGCAATGGCTAAGGCGCCGCTTCGCGCCAGTGCGTAGCGCGCGTTGAGCCCGTCTGCGGCGTAACTCGCTTTGCTTTGCCGATAAGCGGCGATGGCAAAGCCGAGGCTCACTGCCGCACTAATGGCGGTGATGATGGCGCAGAGTTGATATAACATGGAAGGACTCCTATCCGGTGCGGTTTTGTCCCAGCTTAACATAGCCCCGGGATTTAGAACAGCCATTGGGAACTCCCCCTTAGTCGACTCAAGAATGACCCGGCAGTCTTTTCTCAAGGCCATTTTGAGGATGTAAAGAAAAAACTCTTTACACGTCAAGTATTCTTTGCTATGATTTTGAAGTTGAGAAATTTACAGGAGGTGTACTTAATGGCAGTAAAAATTCGTTTGAAGCGGATGGGTTCCAAGCTTAAGCCTTTCTATCGCGTTGTCATCGCGGACTCACGGTCCCCACGTGATGGTCGGTTTATCGAATCCGTTGGCTACTACAACCCACTCTCAGACCCAGTTGATTTGAAGCTGGACGACGACGAGATCTTGGCATGGTTGCAGAAGGGCGCTCAGCCTTCCGACACAGTGCGCACCTTGCTTGCTAAGCACGGCATCATGCAGAAGTATCACGAAGCTCGTTTCACCAAGAAGTAGGCGTTAATCAGTGGACATCACAGCGCTGATCAAAGCAATCGTGACGCCATTAGTCACACATCCAGACGCCATTGAGATTACGCGGCACGAAACTGCCGAGTACATGGCGTTCGATTTGAGCGTTGACCCGGACGATGTTGGTCGAGTCATCGGCAAAGGCGGCCGGGTCGCGCAGGCGATCCGCACCATTGTCTATGCGGTCAAATCCCCGTACGACAAGCGCGTGCGGCTGAACATTTTGGATGCCTCGCATTCAGAAGCGTAAAAAGATCGGCGGATGCCGGTCTTTTTTGATAAGGAGGAATTATGGCAGAGTTATACACGGTCGGTAAAATCGTTAACACGCATGGCATCAAGGGCGAGCTGAAGGTCATGCCCGTCACCGATTTTCCGGAGCAGCGCTTCGCCCCTGGCAGCCAGCTGGTCATTGAAGCCAAAACGCCGCTGACGGTCACGGTGGCCGGCGCGCGCAAGCAAAAGGCGATGTACCTGCTGAAGCTCAAGGAGTTCGACGACATCAATGACGTTGAGCGCTTTAAGGGGCTGGCCCTTGGCGTGGCCGATGCGGACGTGCAAGATCTTTCTGAAGGCGAATACTACTACCACGACATTATCGGGCTGACCGTGATCGACCAAACAGGCGCCACGCTCGGTCAGGTCAGCGAGATCCTCAGCCCTGGCGCGAATGACGTTTGGGTGATTCCGCGGCCGGGCAAGCCAGACGTCCTGCTGCCGTTTCTGAAGAGCGTGGTGCTGCGCATCGATCTGGATGCCAAAGTGGCTCACGTAGACGTGCCAGAGGGGTTGATCGACGATGCGGATTGATGTGCTAAGCATTTTTCCGGACATGTTTGCGCCGCTGACGCAAAGCATGATCGGCAAGGCCTTGGAAAAGGACCTGCTGCAGTTTAAGGTGACCGATTTTCGCCAGTACTCCCATGACAAGCACCACCATGTTGACGATACCCCGTACGGCGGCGGGGCGGGCATGCTGCTGAAGCCGGAGCCGATCTTTGAGGCGATGGATGACATCAACGCGGCTCACCCGGGCAACAAACGGGTCATCCTGCTCGATCCAGCAGGTAAAACGTTCAACCAAAGCGAGGCTAAAAAGCTCGCCAAGGAGGATCACCTGGTCTTCATCTGCGGCCACTACGAGGGTTACGACGAGCGCATCCGCAGTCTGGTGACCGACGAGTATAGCCTGGGTGACTTCATCCTGACCGGCGGCGAACTGCCGGCGATGGTGATGATCGATGCCATTGCACGGCTGCTGCCAGGGGTGCTGGGCAACGCGGAAAGCGCCCCGACCGACAGTTTTGAGAACAACCTCTTGGAGTACCCAGAATACACGCGTCCGCCAAGCTTCCGCGGCATGGACGTCCCGTTCGTCCTGCAAAACGGCGACCACGGCAAAATCGATGACTGGCGCCTGAAGGAATCCCTCCGCCGCACCTTGCAGCGCCGGCCAGACCTGCTGGAGCACGCTGACCTCGACAAAAAGGCGCAAAAGCTCTTGCGTGAGGTAAAGCGCGAGGAGCGAACCAAGTATACAGACGAGCCAGACTAAGTATTGTTCGGATAAGTTGAGTTTGAAACTGGCTGGAGTAGGCAAGGCTGAGGGGCGGAGAGAAAAATGGCTCAGCAGTGAAAAAATTGTTGGCGGTTTACCGCCTACAATTTGCCTCGACTGAGAGACTCGCTTGCGAGGCTCGAAGCGGGGCCACTGCTCTAGCTTCGCGTCGCCAGCCATTTTTCTCGGAGCCTCTCAGGCGCAGCCCACGGCCTTAACTCTAGGCTCGTCAACATTTTTTCTTTACACCGCTAGGCCACTATGCTAGAATTACAACTTGTGATAACTCACATAACAACGATGTTCCGCTGGGCGGGATGCTTAAGAATGTCGACAAAGGAGCAGTTCTGATGAACCCATTAATTGAAGAAATCACCAAGTCCCAGCTGCGCACCGATATCCCAGACTTTCGGCCTGGCGACACGGTTCGCGTTCACGCGAAGATCGTCGAAGGCGACCGCGAACGTGTTCAGCTGTTTGAAGGCGTTGTAATCAAGCGCCGCGGCGTTGGCGTTAGTGCAACGTACACCGTTCGTAAGATTTCGAACGGCGTCGGCGTTGAGCGGACGTTCCCACTTCACACCCCACGTGTGGAGAAGATCGACGTTGTCCGTCACGGCCAAGTCCGTCGGGCAAAGCTTTACTACCTGCGGGCACTCCGTGGGAAGGCTGCGCGGATCAAAGAGAAGCGCCGTTAATCCGAGAAGGCCGCAGTTGCGGCCTTTTTTGATGCCGCGGAGGAACTATGGAAAAAATCATCACTGTCATTTACTATCAACAAGCCACGACTTTTCGGCTGATCAAGGCCTTCTCCTCGCCATCGCGCGCGGCGGATTACCTGCACATGATCCAGCAGGCCCCGTTCCCCGGTGAGGAGCCGAGTGGCTATCAGCAGCAGATCCTGCATCTGAATTAAGAGGTGAGCAGCATGGCACAACAACCACAAGAACGCATTGACCGGATCAACGAGCTGGCCCACAAGGCGAAGGCTGAGGGGTTGACCGACGAGGAAAAAGCGGAGCGCAAACAGCTGCGTGAAGCCTACCTGCGTGATTTTCGCGCCGGGTTTGCCGACCAACTTGAGACGACCCAGTTTTTCGATAAGCAAGGGCATGAAATTACGCCCAAGAAGGTCCGCGAGCTGCAAAGAAAACGCGGGTTGCGTAAAGATTAGGCTTTCAATCAATCCAAGCGTTTTGTACAATGAGAGAGTTGAATCTCACATGAAGGGGGGAATTTGAGATGATGTTCGCAATTGGGCTGGTCGTTGGCCTTTTGGCCGGCGCCGTAGCCGGGTTCTTCGGGGCCCGCGCATATATGAAGAAATATTTCCAAGACAATCCTCCTGTCAATGAGGAAATGCTGCAGAGCATGATGATGTCGATGGGGCAAAAGCCATCCCAGAAGAAACTCAACCAGATGATGGCGCAGATGAAGCAGCAACAGAAGAAAGCCAACAAGAAGTAGGCTTTGGCGTCAGACTTGGAAACGGTCCGGTCAATTTTTGACTGGCCGTTTTTCTTTTGGCGCGCGGCCGCGATTTCTCACGGATTCACTTGCAAATTCTTATCATTTAATCATATAATTTTCAGACAGTGCGTTTTTGAGGAGGGCTGCTTGTAATGGGTATTTTTAAGAAATTGGGTTGGTATTTTAAAGAGGAATGGCGAAGGTATTTATTCGGGGTGGTCTTCCTTCTACTGGTTGCCTTGGTCAACTTGATCCCGCCGCGCGTGATCGGCAGCCTGATCGATTTGATGGATGGGCACCAATTGACGTCCGCGAAGCTGTTCTTCATGCTGGGGCTGCTGGTGTTTGCCGGCGTCGGCCAGTATGTGTTCCGCTACGGCTGGCGCACGGCGATTTGGGGCGGTGCAGCCAAGCTCGAAAAAACCTTGCGTTCTCGTTTGTTCTGGCACTTCATGAAAATGGATGCCACGTTCTACCAGCGCCACCGCACTGGGGACCTCATGGCCCACGCGACCAACGACTTGAACGCGATTCAAAACGTCGCCGGGGCCGGAATCTTGACCTTATTTGATTCGATCATTACCGGCTCGACCACCATCGTCGCCATGATCATGTTCGTCGACTGGCGCCTGACGCTGCTCGCAATTTTGCCGATGCCGCTTCTGGCCATCATGGCCCGCAAGCTCGGCATGCGCCTGCATCGCGAGTTCTCGCGGTCCCAGGCCGCCTTTTCGCGCCTGAACGACAAGACCCAGGAGTCGATTTCTGGGATCAAGGTCATCAAGACGTTTGGTCAGGATAAAGAAGATACCGAAGACTTCGACAAGATCGTTGACAAAACCATCAGCATCAACAAGCGGGTCAACTTCATCGATTCGTTGTTCGACCCCACCACCAGCTTGATCATGGGCATCACGTATATCATCACTATTATTTATGGTGGCAATTTGGTCATGAGCTCAGCCATCACCATTGGCCAGCTGGTTTCGTTTGTGTCTTATGTCTCTGCGCTGGTGTGGCCGATGTTTGCCATTGGCCGGCTGTTCAACGTGCTGGAGCGCGGGAACGCCTCCTATGACCGCGTGGCGAGTCTGCTGCGCGAAAAGAGTGCCATCATCGAGGCCCCGGACGCGATTTCGACGCCGGCGCACGGCGACCTGCGGTTCAAGGTCAACAAGTTTAGCTACCCGGATGACGATCACGCAACACTGGTCAACGTCCACTTTACTTTGCCGGAAGGGGAGACCCTCGGGATTGTCGGCCGCGTCGGCGCCGGCAAGAGCACGATTTTCAAGCTGCTGCTGCGCGAGTTTGACAACTACGACGGCGAGATCGACTTCGGCGGCCACAACATCAAGGAATACACGCTTGATGCGCTGCTGGATTCGATTGGCTACGTGCCGCAGGATAACTTCCTGTTCTCCACGACCGTTGCCGACAACATTCGCTTCTCCTCGTTTGATAAGCAGCAGGAAGAAGTGGAAGAAGCTGCCCGCGAAAGTGCCGTGCACAACGACATCCTCGACTTCACCGAAGGGTATGGCACCCTGGTTGGCGAGCGTGGGGTCAGCCTGTCAGGCGGGCAAAAGCAGCGTCTGGCGATTGCCCGGGCGGTCATTACGACGCCGGAGCTCTTGATCCTCGATGATTCACTGTCTGCGGTCGACGCGAAGACGGAAGCCGAGATCCTGCACAACCTGAAGCAGGAGCGGCAAAACAAGACGACCATCATTGCAGCCCAGCGGCTGAGCTCGGTCATGCACGCCAACCAGATTCTGGTTCTGGCAGACGGCCACGTGATTGAGCGCGGCACGCATGAGGAGCTGCTGAAGAACGACGGCTGGTACGCCGAGATGTGGGCCAAGCAGGAGCTGCAAGGCGAAATCGAAACCAAGATTGAAGGTGAGACCCTTGGCTAAATATCAAAGTGCATGGTCCAAGAGCATTCCGGTGCGCGAGCAGGTCCACATTTTTGGCCGCTTGATGAGCTACACCAAGAAGTACTGGAAGCAGTTCACCGGCGCGCTGGTCGGCGCGGCTTTGCTGGCGGGCATGAACATCGCCTTGCCGTATGTGCTGCAGGTCTTCATGGATAAGTACCTGACCAACAAGAGCGCCACGGTCCAGATCATCCTGATTTTTGCGGTCGTTTACGCGTTTGGGACGGTCATGAAAGGGCTGTTTCAGTTCCTGCAGAACTTCGCCTTTCAAATGGGCGCCGAGCGCGGCCTGGAGGACGTTCGCCGGGCGCTGTTCAAAAAGCTGCACACGCTGGGGATGCGGTACTTCGACCAGGTCCCGGCCGGGTCGATCGTCAGCCGCGTCACCAACGACACGATGACGCTGGCCGATTTTTGGAACGTCATTTTGTCTGTGATCGTCGGCATGTTCTCGGTGATTTCCAGCTTTATCGCGATGTGGACGCTCAGCCCCCGCATCGCGCTGTACGTGCTGGCCTTCATGCCGCTGCTGATTTTTGCCATTTGGTATTACAGTCAGTACAGCTCGAAGGTTTACCGCCACATGCGCGAGAAGCTGTCTGAGCTGAACACTAAACTGAACGAGTCGATCGAAGGCATCGGCATCATTCAGCAGTTCCGGCAGGAAAACCGGATCACCAAGGAATTTGAAACCACCAACAACGATTACTTGGAGACCCGCAACGCGATGATCAAGACCAATTCGCTGCTGCTGTCGCCGATCATCAACCTGCTGTACAGCTTGGGGCTGGTTGTTGTGCTGTGGGCGTTTGGCGCGATGTCAATGGACGTCGTGGTCAAAGCCGGGGTCGTTTACGCGTTCACGCAGTATGTCGCGAACTTCTTCAACCCGATGACGAACATGATGGATTCGCTGTCCTCGCTGCAGGACGGGATCGTAGCGGGCAGCCGGATTTTCCATATTTTGGATGAAACGGAGTACGCGCCGGCGCAGAATCCTGGCGCCAGCGCCACCATCACGCAGGGCAAAATCGAGTTTCGGCACGTGTCCTTTGCCTATGATGGCAAGCATGACATCCTGCACGACATCAGCTTCGTCGCCAATCCCGGCGAAACCGTCGCGCTGGTCGGGCACACCGGGTCCGGGAAGAGCTCGATCATTAACGTGATGATGCGCTTCTACGAGTTCGGCACTGGGGAGATCCTGATCGATGACAAGGACATCCGCGAGTATCCAATGACAGAGCTGAGGCAGAAGCTGGGTCTGGTCCTGCAGGATTCGTTCATGTTCTATGGGGACATCTCCTCAAACATTCGGCTGTTTAACGAAAACATCACCGATGAGCAGGTCGAGGCGGCGGCTAAGTTCGTGCAGGCCGACTCCTTTATCGAGAAGTTGGCGAACAAGTACCACGCCCGCGTGATTGAAGGCGGGGCGCAGTTCTCCAGTGGCGAACGCCAACTCTTGTCGTTTGCTCGGACCATTGTGACTGATCCAAAGATTCTGGTACTGGATGAAGCCACCGCGAATATCGATACGGAAACCGAAGCCCTGATTCAGGAGGGGCTGCGGCGGCTGCGCAAGGGCCGGACCTCAATTGCCATCGCGCACCGCTTGTCAACGATTCAAGACGCCAACTTGATCCTGGTGCTTGACGCCGGTCGCATCATTGAACGGGGCACACATGAGGAACTGCTGGCCAAGCACGGCCGGTACTACGATATGTATGAGCTGCAAAACGGTTCGAAGACGGAATAGAATAAGGGTGCTGCGATTAGTCGCGGCACCCTTTTGTTTTTGCCAAGTTGCACAGATACAAAATAAAAATGTCACACGCTAACACTGATAGTACAGTATTCCAGAAAAATTTGCTTTTCATTATGAAACAGATGTGATATTGTTTGAAACAGACATTTTGAAAGGAAGTCTTCGCCATGTCCAAACGTTTTGGGGCCGACCTTGTCGTCGAAAGCCTGATCAATCATCATGTTCCCTTTGTTTTCGGGATTCCCGGTGCGAAAATCGACCGCGTGTTTGAGCGGTTGGAACACCCAGTCGCACAGGACACCCCCAAGCTGATCGTGACGCGCCACGAACAAAACGCGGCCTTCATGGCAGCGGCAGTCGGCCGGATGACCGGCGACCCTGGCGTGGTGTTGACCACTTCCGGGCCCGGGGCGGCGAACCTGGCGACCGGCCTGGTCACCGCAACGGCCGAAGGTGATTCCGTATTGGCACTGTCCGGTCAGGTTCAGCGCAAGGATCTGCTGCGCTCCGCCCACCAAAGCATGCGCAACGCGGAGATGTTTGCGCCAATCACCAAGTACTCGGCGGAAGTCCAGGACGTCGACAACATTTCCGAACTGATGGCCAACGCCTGGCGCACGGCGGCATCCGGTAAGCAAGGGGCCAGTTTCATCTCGATTCCGCAGGACGTGACGGATGCGGAAACAGAGAAGTCGGCACTGGCCGTTAGTGAAAAACCGAAGCTTGGTCCGGCGTCGCTCAACGACATGGTCGATTTGGCGCGGCGCATCAAGGAAGCCGAGCTGCCGGTGCTGCTGCTGGGCATGCGCGCGTCTGCCCAAGACGTCACCGATTCGGTGCGCGATTTGCTGAAGACGGCGGCCATTCCGGTCGTCGAGACCTTCCAAGGCGCGGGCATTGTGTCACACGACCAGGAGGCCAACTTCTTCGGCCGCGTGGGTTTGTTCCGCAACCAACCGGGCGACCAGCTGCTTCAGCGCAGCGACTTAGTGGTCGCCATCGGGTATGACCCGGTCGAGTACGAGCCGCGTAACTGGAACGCCGATGGCAAGGCTTCAATCGTGGTTATCGACTCACAGGAAAGCGAACTTGATCAGCATTTTCAGCCGATCGAGGAACTAGTCGGCGACATTTCCCAGACCCTTGAGCTGCTGATCCCGCAGGTGCGCGGCTATCATGTCGCACCGGGCTCCCAGCGCTACTTGGAGGACCTTCAGGGGCAGCTGAAGGCCAGTGATGTGCCGCCGGTCGAAACCGGCAACCGCGTGCACCCGCTGAGCATTGTCGCCGCGCTGCAGGCTCGCGTCACGGATCACATGACAGTGACCGTCGATGTTGGCTCGCATTACATCTGGATGGCGCGGCACTTCCGCAGCTACGAACCGCGCCGCCTGCTTTTCTCAAATGGGATGCAGACGCTGGGGGTCGCGCTGCCATGGGCCATCGCTGCGACGCTGGTGCGGCCCGGCGAAAAGGCCGTCTCAGTGTCCGGTGACGGTGGTTTTCTCTTCTCGGCCATGGAGCTGGAAACAGCCGTGCGCCTGCACGCCAACCTGGTTCACGTGATCTGGAACGACGGGCATTACGACATGGTCAAGTTTCAGGAGGAAATGAAGTACGGCCAGGCGGCAGGTGTCGATTTTGGTCCCGTGGACTTTGTGAAGTACGCCGAAAGTTTCGGGGCTAAGGGGCTGCGCGTCGAGCGGCCGGATCAGCTCGGCGCTGTCCTGGATGAGGCATTTGCGACAGATGGCCCAGTGATCGTCGATATCCCTGTCGACTACGCGGACAACCCCAAGCTGGGTGAAGCCATGCTGGCCGATCAATTCTAAGGAGACGTCGTCATGAAAACAGATATTTTGTATCAGCACGGCACGCTTGGGGTGCTGGTGCCCGGATTATTAAACGGGACCCAGAAGCTCAGCGAACTCTTGAACCATGGTGACTTTGGCATCGGCACACTGACCGGCTTGAATGGGGAACTGATCATCTTAGCCGGGACTGTGTACCAGGTGCAGGCTTCGGGGCAAGTCGTCGTCATCACTGATGGGGAGGTCCCGTTCGCCAATGTCCATTTTGCGGCGTTCGGCGTCTCAAGCCCGGTGACGGCCGAAACCGCTCAAGCGGCCGAGGCGACCATGCTGAGTCAAATCGGCACGCGCAACCTGTTTGCCGCGGTATCGCTGCATGGGACTTTTGACCACATGACGACTCGCGCGGTCAAGGCCCAGCACCGCCCATTCCCAGGGCTGGCCGCCACTGCGGCAGATCAGGCCGTGTTCAGCCGCGACCAGGTGACCGGCACCTTGATGGGGTACTGGTCACCGCAGCTGTACGCGGGGATGGCCTCACCAGGGTTCCACCTGCATTTTCTCAGCGACGCCCATGACTTCGGCGGGCATGTGCTCGATTTTGCCGGTGCCGCCGGCGATCTGGCAACGCAGGTCTTCAGTGATGTGCAGCTGCACCTGCCAACTGCCGATCGGGAATTCCTGCAGGCCGATCTCGACGGGGATTTGCTTGCAGACATCACTAAAGCTGAACACTAATTGGTCAAAACCATCAACTCGTCAGTTGGTGGTTTTTGCTTTTGGCGCCGGGTTCAGGTATAAGGGAGTTAAACAAAGGAGGGCATGCCGATGATTCGAGTTGCGACTGTCGCTGATCTGCCAAAGGTGGTCAGCCTGTTTCATGATTATTACCAGACCAGCACGGTGCCCCATGAATTTGACGACGACCGGATGCTTGGGTTTCTCAAGGAGCGCCTGGCCAACCAGCAAGCCGGGCTGCTGGTGGCCGAACAAGGCGGTCAGGTGGTGGGCTTTGCGCTGCTGTACGTGACCCAGAATACGCGGGATTTGGCGCCACAAGTGATCATCAACGATGTGTTCGTGGCTGCGCAGTTTCGCAGGCACGGCATCGCGCGCCAGCTGATGACCGCTAGTTTTGTCTGGGGCCGTCAGCACGGCGCCAAACACGTGAGTTGGCAGACTCGCACCACGAATGCGGCCGCCCAGCCGCTGTATGATCAGCTGGGTCAGCGGGAAAGCGGCTGGATTCATTACGACCGCGATTTGACCGACTAAAAACGCCCGCCAACGAATTGGCGGACGCATGCGGCGCAGTGAAAGCTGCGCTATTTATTTGCCATGGCGGTAGCCGTAGCCGAAGTAGATCAGAAGACCAACGCCGAACCAGGCCAGGCTCATCAGCCAGGTTTCTTTTGATAGCTGGCTCATCAAAAGGAGGCAGAACAGAAACGAGACGATCGGGATGACCGGGTACCCGGGGACCTTGAACCCCGGGTTGTGGATCTGCTCGTGCTTGCGCAGCGGCAGGATGCCGAGGCTGACAATGGCAAAGGCAATCAGGGTCCCGATGTTAACCAAATTGACGAGCTGGGTCAGCGGCACCAAGCCGCCGAGCACTGCGATGATCAGGGTGACGGTGGTCAGGGCGTGGCGCGGCAGCTGCTGCTGGACCTCGCCGAACCACTTGGGCAGCAGGCCATCGCGGCCAATCGCGTACACCAGGCGCGAGCTTGAGTAGATCATGGTGACCATCATCGTGAACATGCCGGCCAGCGCGCCGATGGCAATGATCCCGGCCAGCTGCGGCTGATGAATGAAGTTCAGCGCAAAGGATACCGGGTCGGCCACGTTGAGGTGGGTGTACTTGACCATGCCAGTCAGCACAATGGCGACCAGCACGTACAGCACGGTGGCGATGATCAGCGTGCCAATGATGCCGCGCGGCAGCGTTTTTTGCGGCTTTTTCACCTCAGGGGCACTGGCGGAGACGGCATCAAAGCCCAGATAGGCGAAAAACACGAGCGAGGCGCCGGCCAAGATGCCCTTGACGCCAAACGGCATAAACGGGTGCCAGTTGACCGGCTTGATGTAAAAGGCCCCGACGATGACGAAAATGCCGATGATGAGAAGCTTAACCAGGACCATCGCGCGGTTGACGGCCATTGAGGTATTCATGCCGCGTGACAGCATGCCGCCGATCAGCAGAATGACCAGCACCGCAATGAGGTTAATGTAGGTGCCATGAGCCGGGTCAAAGGCGCCGCTGAGCGCCTGGGGCAGGTGCCAGCCAAAGCCGCTGATGAGGCTGGCAAAGTAGGCGGAGAAGCTGGTTGACACCGCGGCCACCGCCAGCATGTACTCGAGGATCAGCGCCCAGCCGATCACCCAGCCCACCAGCTGGCCGAACACAATGCTGCCGTATGCGTAGGCGGAGCCGGCCACGGGCAAAGCCGAGGCAAACTCGGCGTAGCACATCGCCGCCAGAGAGCAGACCACCGCGGCCAAAACAAAGGCCAGCGTGATGGCTGGCCCACTAGTCGTCGCGGCGACCGTGCCTGGTAAAATGAAGATCCCGGTGCCAATCACGGCCCCGATGCCCAAGGCGATCAGGTCTCGGGTGGTCAGCGTGCGCGCCAGCTGGTGGTCAGCATTCAGGGTACTTTCCACATCCGGCTTGTGCGTGATGCGCTGCCAAAAACTCGGTTTATTCATTTGACCTTGCCAGCCTCCTTTTCGGCTAAGTACTTCTTTTGATCCGGCACGTACTTGAAGGTCGGGTCGATGGCCTTGTCAATGGCGTCAAAGGATTGCTGCATCTGCTCGCCGACTTGCGCGGTCAATTCATCCGTCACGCGGCCACTAGGGACCGTGATGGGGTCCCCAAACCGCACCGTGATCCGCTTGCGCAGAAAAATGTGCGAGAACTTGACCGGGCCTTGGTAGACCGCCGGCACGATAGGCACTTTCGCCAACTTGGCGATCAGCACCGCGCCGCCCTTGAGCTGCTGCGAGTAGCGGGAGCCTGATGGGAAAATCATCACCGCGAGCTTGCCTTCTTTTAGTGTCCGCACCGGGACCTTGATGGTACTTGGCCCGGGATTAGCGCGGTTGACCGGAAAAGCGTTGGCATGGTTCATGATCCAGCGTAAAATAGGATTCTTGAAGAGTTCTTCTTTGGCCATGAACGAGAACTTGCGCGGGCTGCCGGCCAAGGCGAAGAAGATCGGGTCCCACCAGGTCCGGTGGGGGCCGACGAGCACGTATGGCCCATCTGGCAGCACCTGTTTATTTTCATAATGCGTGTTGCCGTTGATCAGCAGGACAAGGACCCGCACGACCCAGCGGATGAATGAATAAAACATGAAGTTCATTCCTTCCATAAAATGCCGCTTGCGGCTAGGATATTGTTCGATAAATTATACCACAAACACTTAAGGGCGTTAGCAGGAGGCGCAGGCATGAGTGAAGTCACATTGGAACCAGACGAACGGATCGACGTGCTGCAAGGCGTGGGCATTCGCATCATCCAAAGCCCATGCGTCTTTGCCTTTTCACTGGACGCGGTGCTGCTGGCGGGGTTTGCGCAGGTCAAACGCCGCAGCCGCGTGGTGGATTTGGCGGCCGGCAACGGCGCGGTGGGCCTGTTCGTTGCGCGCCGGACAACCAATCAGGTGACGCTGATCGAGCTGCAGCCTAGGCTCGCCGACATGGCGCAGCGCAGTGTGCAGCTCAACGACCTGAGAAACGTTGACGTGCACCAGCGCGACCTCAAAGACGCCGCGCAAATCGTGCCCAAAGATTCGGTCGACGTGGTGACCTGCAATCCCCCATACTTCAAGGTGACCGATCAGTCGCTGACCAACCCGAACGACCACCTGGCGCTGGCCCGCCACGAGCTGACCACCAACTTCCACACCGTCTGTGAAACTGCGGCGGGACTGCTGAAGTATCAGGGCAAGGCGTTTTTCGTGCACCGACCGGAGCGGCTTGAAGAATTGCTCTCAACCATGGCGGCCGCGGACCTTGCCCCTAAGCGCGTGCGGTTCATTCACCCCAAGGCGGACCGCGAGGCTAACATGGTACTGCTGGAAGGGATTCGTTCTGGCAAGCCGGCGGGGATGCGAATTTTGCCGCCGCTGGTGGTCTACGGGCCAGATGGGCAATATGGGGAAGAGGTGCAGCACTTACTTTATGGCTAAATACTTTTTCTACGTCCTGCTGTGCGCCGACGGGACGTTTTACGGCGGCTACTCGACGGATGTGACTGCGCGGGTGGCGACGCATAATGCAGGTAAGGGGGCCAAGTACACCAAAGCGCGCCGCCCTGTCCGCCTGCTTTATTCGGAGGGGTTTGCGGATGAACATGATGCGCTTTCGGCCGAGTGGCACTTTAAGCACCAGAGCCGCGCGGCCAAAGAAGCGTTTTTAAGCGCGCATGATGTTCATTGGGAGGAGTCTGACGATGGCCACGCTTAAAATTGTGCCAGTGACTCCGAAGAATGCGCCGCTTGCAATCGCGCTGACCGTCGATCCCAGCCAGCGCCAAATGATTGAAACCAATGCGCAGTCGCTTTCAGAAGTCCAGCAGGACCGGCGCTTTGACTGGCATCCATTTCTATTGGTCGCTGACGACACCCCAGTGGGGTTCGCAATGATTGGCGCCTACAATCGGGAAGAACGTTACATCTGGCTGGACCGGTTCATGATTGCCGCGCCGTATCAAAGGCAAGGGCTGGGCAGCCGCTTCTTGGAGCTGCTCAAAAGATTGATCAGCCGGCAGTGGGATGTGGTGGACATCGTGCTCAGCTATGATCAGGCCAATCTTGTCGCAGCTCGCTTGTATCAAGCACATGGGTTTGTGCCGGTAGAAATGAAAGACGGCAATGATCCGATGGCGGTTTACCATGTCGCACAACCATGAGCGCCGCGCACAAAGAGACTTTTGCCGAATTAAGTTGCACCGCGCCGGCTTTCTCTGTATAATATTTTAAGTGTGAAAAACACACAACCCACATCAGGGGAAGATCGTGGTGCCGGTGCTTCGGGAGAAGTGGCACAGCGAGTTGACGCCTCTGAGAGGAATAAAACCATATGGAGGACTACACATGTCTGTATTAAGCATGAAGCAACTGCTTGAAGCTGGTGTCCACTTCGGTCACCAGACCCGTCGCTGGAATCCAAAGATGAAGCCATTCATCTTCACGGAACGCAACGGGATTTACATTATCGACCTGCAGAAGACGGTCAAGATGATCGACGATGCCTACAACTTCGTCAAGGAAGAGGCCGCTGACAACGGTGTGTTCCTGTTCGTCGGCACCAAGAAGCAGGCACAGGATGCCATCCAAGAAGAGGCCACTCGCGCCGGCCAGTACTACGTCAACCACCGTTGGCTTGGCGGCACGCTGACCAACTGGAACACCATCCAGACGCGGATCAAGCGCCTCAAGGACATCAAGAAGATGGCCACCGATGGCACCTTCGACAAGCTGCCGAAGAAGGAAGTTTCCCTGCTCAAGAAGTCTCAGGCCAAGCTTGAGAAGTTCCTCGGCGGGATCGAAGACATGCCTCGCATCCCAGACGTGATCTTCATCGTTGACCCACGCAAGGAAAAGATCGCCGTTCAGGAAGCACAAAAGCTGAACATCCCGATCGTTGCGATGGTAGATACGAACTCTGATCCGGACGACATCGATGTCATCATTCCTTCTAACGATGACGCGATCCGGGCCGTTCGCCTGATCACCGCGACGATGGCAGATGCCATCATCGAAGGCAAGCAGGGCGAAGATCAGGCTGAAGACGCCGATGCTGACCAACAGCCAGCAGACGACGCCCCGAAGGCCGATTCGATCGAAGACATCGTGAACGCCGTTGAAGGCGACAACACGAAGCCTGACGCCGAATAATTAAATCGTCAGTTAGACTCAGCCGTCTGTGCTTTGCAGCAATTGCAGGCGCAGGCGGCTTTTTTAAAACAAATTTTAGGAGGAATTCAAGAAATGGCTATTACCGCAAAGCAAGTCAAGGAACTGCGTGACCGTACTCAGGTCGGCATGATGGATGCGAAAAAGGCGCTGGTTGCTGCCGATGGCGACATGGACAAGGCGATCGACGTCCTGCGCGAAAAGGGCTTGGCCAAGGCTGCGAAAAAGGCGGGCAACATCGCCGCCGAAGGTCTGACTGCCATTACCGTTGACGGCAACGCCGCAGCCATCATCGAAGTCAACTCAGAAACCGACTTTGTAGCGTCCAACGACAAGTTCCAGAACCTGGTGAACGGTGTTGCCAAGGCCATTGCTGCCGGCAAGCCGGCCGACATGGATGCCGCTCTTAAGCTGGACGTTGACGGCCAGACCGTTGACGAAGCAGCCAAGGCGCTGACCGCAGTCATCGGCGAAAAGATCGACCTGCGCCGCTTCACGGTGGTTGAAAAGAACGACGGCGACCACTTCGGTGCCTACCTGCACAACGGCGGCCAAGTCGCAGCGCTGGTCACCATCGAAGGCGGCGACGACGAAACGGCCCACGACATTGCGATGCACGTGGCGGCCATCAACCCGCAGTACCTGGATCGCACCCAGGTGCCGGCCGATGAGCTGAAGAAGCAAACCGACCTCTTCACCAAGGAAACCGTTGACGAAGGCAAGCCGGAAAAAATCGTGCCGCGGATCGTTGAAGGCCGCGTGAACAAGTGGCTGTCTGAGATCTCACTGGTCGACCAGGAATTCGTCAAGGACTCCGACAAGACCGTTGCCGAATACGCGAAGAGCAAGGGCGCAACCGTCAAGGGCTTTGTCCGCTACGAAGTCGGCGAAGGCATCGAAAAGAAGCAAGATAACTTCGTTGATGAAGTCATGGGTCAAATCAAGGACTAGTTTCTTTTATGGGTCACGCCTAGTGCGTGGCCTTTTTTCGACTGCAGGTCGTGCTCGTTAGGGCAAGGCCCGGCCTGGTATGGTAAACTAGTAACAGCAATTCAAGAAGGGACAACACTCATGATCAAATACAAACGCATTGTACTGAAAGTTTCCGGCGAGGCGCTTGGCGGCGAAACCGGTGCGGGAATACAGCCCCCGGTCATTAAGCTGATCGCCGAGCAGATCAAGCAGGTTCACGACATGGGCGTGCAGATCGCCATCGTTTGCGGCGGTGGCAACATCTGGCGCGGCGAGACTGGTGCGGCCATGGGCATGGAACGGGCGCAGGCAGACTACATGGGGATGCTGGCCACGGTGATGAACGGACTGGCCCTCCAAGACAGTTTGGAAAACCTTGGGGTGCCAACGCGCGTGCAGACCAGCATCGAGATGCGCCAAATTGCTGAGCCGTACATTCGGCGGAAGGCGGTTCGGCACCTGGAAAAAGGCCGCGTCGTCATTTTCGCCGGGGGCACCGGGAACCCATACTTCAGCACCGACACGACGGCGGCCCTGCGCGCTGCCGAAATCGGCGCTGACGCCATCCTGATGGCGAAAAACGGGGTCGACGGGGTCTACTCTGCGGATCCGAACAAGGATGCGAGCGCGAAGAAGTTTGATCACCTCAGTCACATGGACATCATTACCAAAGGGCTGAACGTGATGGATTCCACCGCCAGCACCTTGTCGATGGACAATGACATCCCGCTGGTCGTGTTTAATTTGAATGATCCAGACAACATCAAGAAGGTCGTTGAAGGTGCACACATTGGCACAACGATCCAAGGAAAGGACTAATCATGGCGAACCAAATTATTGATGACGCCAAGGCGTCAATGAAGAAGTCTGAAGAAGCACTGTCTCGCCAGCTCGGTACCATTCGGGCTGGGCGCGCCAATGCCAGTCTGCTCAACCGGATCGAGGTTGAGTACTACGGCACCAAGACGCCGCTCAACCAGATCGCCGCGATCACGGTGCCAGAAGCCCGGGTCTTGCTGGTGACGCCTTACGATAAATTTAGTTTGAAGGATATCGAGGCCGCGCTGAACGCGTCTGACCTGGGCATCAACCCGGCCAACGACGGGAATGCCATCCGGCTGGTCGTGCCGCAGCTCACCGGTGAGCGCCGTGCGGAGATTGCCAAGGAAGTTGGCAAGTTCCAGGAAGAAGCCAAGATCGCGATCCGCAACATTCGGCGCGACGCCTTGGACAAGCTGAAGAAGCAGGAAAAGGCCGGCGACATCACCGAAGATGACCTGCACCGCGGTGAAAAGGACGTGCAAAAGGTGACCGACGATTCCGCCAAGCGGATCGAAGCCATCGCAGCCGAAAAAGAAGAAGAAATCAAGGAAGGCTAATCACCGGCCTTTGCCCGCGGGTTTGCCGCGGGTTTTTCAATGTCGACTAAGCGCACCACTGCCGGTGCAGGTGGCGGGTTGCAACCTGGCCGGCTTTTTTGACCGCGGGATTTCTGCTACAATACGTGAGATGTGACTAGTTTCACGATGGAGGACTTTTTGTTGGCAAATCAACCACTTGATCCCACGCGGATTCCGGCGCACGTCGCCATCATCATGGATGGCAACGGGCGCTGGGCCAAGGCCAGACACCTGCCGCGCGTGGCGGGTCATAAGCAAGGCATGGAGGTCGTCAAAACGATCACCAAGGCGGCAAGTCGCCTCGGGGTCAAAGTGTTGACGCTTTATGCTTTTTCAACGGAGAACTGGAAGCGCCCAACCAGCGAGGTGTCCTACTTAATGCGCCTGCCGGTGGATTTCTTCGGCACGTTTATGCCGGAGCTGATCGCCGAAAACGTGCGCGTGCAGGTGATGGGCGAGCTGGATGCCCTGCCCGCAAAGACGCGTAAAGCGGCGAAAGACGCGATGGCTGACACGGCGCAAAATACCGGGATGATCCTGAACTTTGCGCTGAACTACGGCGCCCGCGACGAGCTGGTGCAAGCTGCTCGCACCATGGCTCAGGAAGCTAAAAGCGGTCAGCTTGACCCGGAGCAGATCGACGCACAGGTGGTTGCCGATCATCTGATGACGCGCCACCTGGGGGCCTTGGCCGATCCCGACCTGCTGATTCGCAGCAGTGGCGAAGAGCGGTTATCCAACTTTTTGCTGTGGCAGTTGGCCTATTCCGAGCTGGTGTTCACCGATACGTACTGGCCTGACTTCACTGGGGCTGTCCTCGAACGATGCATCGCGGAATACCAGGCACGTGACCGCCGCTTTGGCGGGTTGAAAAGTTAACGGAGGGTGTTATGAAACAACGAATCATTACCGCAGTCGTCGCGCTGATCATCTTTATTCCGATTCTCATCCTTGGCGGTTGGTGGATCGAACTAGCTGGGTGTGCGCTGGCGGTCATCGCACTGTCAGAAGTGTTCATCATGCGCAAGAAAATCATTGTCTCGTTTGATTTTCTCATTTCGGCGCTGGGCGTGTTGGCAGTGGCGGTGCCGGACAGCATGCTCAAGTGGCTGCCGGCGTACATCTCCCGCCTCGACATCATCTACCTGTTTGTGGTCCTGCTGCTGTTAAACACGGTAGCCAGCAAGAACAAAACCAGCTATGACGACGTCGCCGTGTCTGCCTTGTCGATTTTTTACATTGGGACAGGCTTTCACTACTTCATCATGCTGCGCAACGATCCGAACGGCGGGCTTGATACCTTGTTGTTCGCGATGCTGATCGTGTGGCTGACGGACTCCGGTGCGTATTTCTGCGGCCGGGCGTTCGGCAAGCACAAGCTCTGGCCGGCCATCAGCCCCAATAAAACCTGGGAAGGCAGCATCGGCGGCAACGTGACGGCGCTGATCTTCGCGGCGATTTACCTGAACTTTTTCCCGCAGGCGTACAGCTTCTGGCCGATGATGGGCATCGCGCTGGCACTGTCGATTATCGGCAGTCTTGGCGATTTGATTGAGTCGGCGCTGAAACGTTACTACGGCGTTAAGGACTCGGGCAAGATTCTGCCGGGTCACGGCGGTATTTTGGATCGGTTCGACAGCATGCTGCTCGTGATGCCGATGATTCACTTCTTTGGCATTCTTTAACCGCAGTCGCACAGTAAGGAGCGTCTGTGACAACAATTATTGAATTCTTGGTCGTCTTTGTGATTCTTGTGCTTGTGCACGAATTTGGACACTTCATTTTTGCCAAGTGGTCCGGCATTTTAGTGCGAGAATTTTCCATTGGCATGGGCCCCAAGCTGGTCGCTTGGCACAAGAATCACACGACGTACACGCTCCGCCTGCTGCCTTTGGGCGGTTATGTCCGCATGGCGGGCTGGCAGGACGAAGACGACGAGATCAAGCCAGGCACCATGCTCGCCATTGAGGTCAACGACCAAAACGTCGTTGAGCGGATCAACCTGTCGAGCAAAACCACGCTCCAAGGCGGCATCCCGGTCCAAGTCGACAAGGTAGATCTGCAGCATGACCTGACCGTTGTCGGTTACGAAAACGGCGATGAGTCCGAGCTGAAAACCTGGTCCGTCGATCACGACGCGACCATCATCGAGGAAGACGGCACCGAGGTCATTATCGCCCCGGATGACGTGCAGTTCCAAAATGCCAAGCTCTGGAAACGCATGCTGGTCAATTTTGCCGGGCCAATGAATAATTTTCTGCTGGCAATCGTGGTGTTCATCGGCGTGGCGCTGGTCAACGGCGTCGCGGTGACCAACACCAACCAAATCGGCAAAATCGAACCGAATTCACCGGCCGCGGCCGCAGGGCTGAAGGCTGATTCGCGCATCGTGTCGATCGGCGGCGATAAGATCGCGGCGTTTGACGATATTCAAGGTGCCGTGGCCCAGTACCGCGGGCGCACCACCACGCTGGTGGCGACTAAGGCGGGGAAGACGCAGAAGCTGATGATTCGGCCCACCAGCGACGGGACCATCGGGGTTTACGCCAAAACGACTAAGGCCCCCATGGCGGCGATCGAGTCCGGCTTCACCACGACCTGGGCTTATGTCACCGGGATTTTCCATGTTCTGGCGCAAATGGTCACGGGGCATTTCTCCCTGAACCAGCTTGCGGGCCCGGTCGGCATCTACACGATGACGGCCACCGCGGCCAAGGGCGGGCCGATGAGCCTGATCCTGTTTTTAGGCGGCCTGTCGGTCAACCTGGGGATCATGAACCTGATTCCGATCCCCGTGCTCGACGGCGGCAAACTTGTACTCAACCTGCTTGAAGCCATTCGGCGCAAGCCGCTCAAGCAGGAGCACGAAGGCGTGATCACATTGATCGGCGCCGGGCTGATGTTCGCGTTGATCATTGCGGTGACCATCAACGACATCATGCGCAGTTTTTAAACCCTTTGGAGGAAAGTCATGAAACAATCTCGAATGTTTATTCCCACTGAAAAAGAAGTCCCCAGTACTGCTGAGGCCAAATCGCACCAGATGATGTTGCGCTCCGGCTTCATCCGCCAGGTGGCGGCCGGGGCGTATGCCTACCTGCCGTTGGCGGAGCGAGTCTTGCAAAAAATTGAGGCCGTGATCGACGACGAAATGAGCAAGATTTCCGCCGTCAAAATGCAGATGCCAAGTTTGCTGCCGGTTGAGCTCTGGCAAGAATCCGGCCGCTACGAAACTTACGGGCCAAATCTGTTCAAGCTGAAGGATCGCCACGACCGCGACTTCATTTTGGGCCCGACGCACGAGGAGACCTTCACGGACCTGGTTCGCAACGATTTGAACTCCTACAAGAAGATGCCGCTGGTGCTGTACCAAATCCAGACCAAGTACCGCGATGAGGATCGCCCACGCTACGGCCTGCTGCGTTCGCGTGAGTTCATCATGGAGGACGTTTATTCCTTCACCGCGAACACCGAGGATCTGGACACCATTTATACCCAGATGGAAAAGGCCTACACCAACGTGTTCAACCGGTTGGGGTTAAACTTCCGCGCGATTGTCGGCGACGGTGGCGCGATGGGCGGCAAAGATTCCAAAGAGTTTTCGGCCATCGCGGATATCGGTGAGGATACGATTGTTTATTCTGATTCATCCGATTATGCGGCTAACTTGGAAATGGCCACCAGCATGAATGTGCCGGCCACCACGCACGAAGACGCCGCCCCGCTGGCCCCGGTTGACACGAAGGACGCCAAAACCATCACCGAGGTCGCCGAGTTCCTGAAGGTGCCGGCAAGCAAGCTGATCAAGGCGGTCTTGTTCATCGCCGACGAAAAGCCGGTGCTGGCACTGGTTCGCGGTGACTACGAAGTCAACGACGTCAAGCTCAAGAACCTGCTGAACGCGGATTACCTCGACATGGCCACCCCAGAGCAGGTGCAGCAGTACATGCACGCCGAAATCGGCAACATCGGGCCGGTCAACGCGCCGGAGGATGTTCAGGTCATTGCCGATAACAGTTTGACGGGACTCGTCAACCTGGTCGCCGGGGCGAACAAGGCCAACACCCACTTGATCAACGTCAACCTTGGGCGCGACTTCACCGCTGACCAAACGGCGGACATTCGCTTTGTTAAGGAAGGCGAAGTGTCGCCTGATGGCCAAGGCGTGCTGAAGTTCACCAAAGGTATCGAAATCGGTCATATCTTCAAGCTTGGGACCCGGTACACTGAGGCGATGGGGGCCAACTTCCTCGATGAGAACGGCCGCGCTAAGCCGATCATCATGGGCTCCTACGGTATCGGCGTGTCCCGGCTGCTGTCGGCCATCGCTGAGCAGACGTTGGACGAGCACGGCCTGGTTTGGCCGCGGGCCGTTGCGCCATTTGACGTGCATGTCGTGCCCGTCAACTTGAAAAAGCAGGCGCAGGCCGATCTGACGGCTAAGATCACGAAGCAGCTGGAAGATGAAGGCTTCGCGGTGCTGGTCGATGACCGCAACGAGCGGCCAGGGGTCAAGTTTGCGGATTCCGACCTCATCGGGATTCCCGTGCGCGTCACTGTCGGTAAGAAAGCCGAGGATGGCATTGTCGAGCTGAAGTTGCGCAAGTCAGGTGAGACCCTTGAGGTCAAGTCCGAGGAGCTGATTTCCTCGCTCAAGATCCTGCTTGACCACGCAGAATAAAATAATCTCCAGCAAGCGGCGCCGAGTCCGACTCGGCGCCGCTTTTGCGTTCTGTGCCGCCTTGTTTGCACCGCGCATTCGGGGTAACATTGTTTCATCATCAAAAAGGGAGTGGCTTTTTTTGGCGCTATCAAAAGCAGAAATGTTTCAAAAGCTGATCGAGCAGGCACACTTGCCTGACCCGGTCAGACAAGACCCTGCCCTGGCCAGCGCGACGGTCGAGGCCGTGACCATTCACAGCCGCTCTAAACGTTACGAGTTTGTGCTCGGCACGGCGGCGCTGCTGCCTTATGCCGTGTTTATTCAGCTGGATTCGCATATTAAGTCCGCGTTTAAGGGGATCGCCGAGGCCAGCATTCGCGTGCAGCCGCAAACGGTCGACCTGCAGGCCAAATTTTTGTCCGCATACTGGTCCTACGTGGTGGCCAACGCGCAAATCGAGTCGGCCATCGTCGCGGAGACCTGCATGAACCAAACCCCGCAGTTCGAGGACGGCAAAGTCACGCTGCTGGCGGAAAACGAGCCGGTACGCCAGTTTTTGATTCAGCAGGGCCTGGGCAAACTGGCCGAAGCCTACGCACAGGTCGGCCTGCCCGGCGTGACCGTGGACGCGGCCGTTGATGCCAGCGAGTCGGAAGCCAACCTGGCGGCCTTTAAGGCGCAAAAGGCCGAGGAAGCCGCCGCAATGGCCAAGCGGGCGCAAGCAGTCGTGGCCCAGCGCGAGCAAAATCCAGCGCCCAGCGGCCCGGTTCAGCTGGGCCGCGGTTTGAAGAATAACGAGACGCCAACGCAGATGGTCGCGATCACCCAGGAGGAGAACTCCGTTTTGATCGAGGGCTACGTGTTTGACGTTGAGGTTCGCCAGCTGCGCTCCAAGCGGTCGCTTTTGATCGCGAAAGTGACAGACTACACCTCGAGTTTTATCGTGAAGAAATTCAGCAACGGTGCCGATGATGAAGCGGCGTTCGGCCAGATCAAGGTCGGCATGTGGCTGAAGATTCGCGGCAGCGTGCAGGAGGACACCTATTCCCGTGAGCTGACCGTCATGGCCCGCGACATGGTGGAAGTGCACCATGATCTGCCGCAGGAAACGGCAGAAGGCGAAAAGCGCGTTGAGCTGCATTTGCACACCAACATGAGTCAAATGGACGCCTTGCCAAGCATCAGCGCCTATGTCGAGCGCGCCAAGGCCTGGGGCCAGACTGCCATTGCCGTGACCGATCACGCCGGGCTGCAGGCCTATCCCGAGGCCCACACTGCGGCGACTCAGGCCAAGCTCAAAATGCTTTACGGCGTCGAGATCAACCTGGTCGACGACGGGGCACCAGTGGCGTACAACGCCGATGCACCGCGAAGCCTCGCGGATGCCACGTACGTGGTGTTCGATATTGAAACCACCGGGCTGTCTGCGGTGTACGACAAAGTGATCGAAGTCGCCGCCGTCAAGATGAAAGACGGAAAGGTTATCGACTCGTTTGAAGAGCTGATCGACCCGGGGTTTGCGCTGTCTGAATTCACCATCAACCTGACCCACATCACCGACGAGATGGTGCGCGGCTCCAAGACTGAGGCCGAGGTGCTGAAGCTGTTCCGGCAGTTTTGCGCCGGCACCATCATGAGCGGCCACAATGTGACATTCGATGTCGGCTTTTTGAACAAAGGCTACGAGCGCTTGGGCGAGGAACCGATTCAAAACCCCGTGATCGATACGTTGGAGCTGTCGCGGATGCTGCACCCGGAGCGCAAGAACCACAAACTCGACACGCTGACTAAGGCCTACAAGATTCCACTGAATCATCACCACCGGGCCAACGCGGATGCCGAGGCGACCGGGTACCTGCTGTACGCGCTGGAAAAAGAGGCGCTGAAAAAGTACGACATTGAGCAGCTGAATCAGCTAAACTCGCGTATCGGCGAAGACGAGGCCTACAAGCAAAGCCGGCCGACCCATGCGATCGTGTTTGCGAAGACTCAGGCTGGGCTCAAGAACCTTTTTAAGCTGGTCAGCCAGTCCAACATTGATTACTACTACCGGCTGCCGCGGGTGCCGCGGTCTGCCCTGCAAAAGCTCCGCGAGGGTCTGCTGGTCGGGTCGGCCTGCGACTCCGGTGAAGTCTTTATCGCGGCGATGCAAAAAGGCGCCGCTGAAGCCGCCAACAAGGCGAAGTTCTACGATTACCTGGAAGTGCAGCCGCTTGCCAACTACCAGCCGCTGATCGATGGCGGCCTGGTTCAAGGCCAGGCGCACCTGCAGGAAATTTTGAAGACCATCATCAAAATTGGGCAAGACCAAGGCAAGTTAGTGGTCGCCACCGGCGATGCCCACTACCTAGACAAAAACGATGCCATTTACCGCAAGATTTTGATTCACAGCCAAGGCGGGGCCAACCCGCTGAACCGTCACGAGCTGCCGGATGTGCACTTCCGCTCCACGCAGGAGATGCTGGACGCCTTCGCCTGGCTCAAAGATGACCAGTTGGCTCACCAGCTGGTCGTGGAGAACACCCACAAGGTGGCGGATCTGATCGATGGGGACATCACCCCAGTCAAGGACCAGCTTTACACGCCGAAGATCCCAGGGGTGGAAGAGCACCTGCGCGCCGATGTGATGAACACCGCGCATCAGATGTACGGGGATCCATTGCCTGAAATTGTGCAGGCACGGCTGGACAAGGAACTCAAAAGTATTATCGGTAACGGGTTCTCAGTGATTTACAACATTGCCCAGCAGCTCGTGCTTAAGTCCAACAAGGACGGCTACCTGGTTGGCTCCCGTGGGTCCGTCGGCTCCAGTTTGGCGGCCACAATGTCTGGCATCACGGAAATCAACCCGCTGCCGCCGCATTACCGCTGCCCCAAGTGTCAGTATTCCGAGTTCTACACCAAGGGCGAGTACGGCTCAGGCTTTGATTTGCCAGACAAGGCCTGCCCCAAGTGCGGGACCAACATGATCAAAGATGGTCAGGATATTCCGTTTGAAACCTTCCTGGGCTTCAAAGGGGACAAGGTGCCTGATATCGATCTGAACTTCTCCGGGGACTATCAGCCAATCGCCCATAACTACATTAAGGTGCGGTTTGGCGAGGACCACGCGTTTCGCGCTGGGACCATCGGCACGGTGGCGGATAAAACGGCTTACGGCTATGTCAAAGCCTATGAGCGCGACACCGGCCAGATGCTCCGCGGAGCGGAAATCGATCGCCTGGCTAAAGGCGCCACCGGCGTTAAGCGGACGACGGGCCAGCACCCGGCGGGGATTCTGATTGTGCCGGAAGACATGGATATTTACGACTTTTCGCCGATCCAGTACCCAGCGGACGATCAAAGCGCCGCATGGAAGACCACCCACTTTGATTTTCACTCGATTCATGACAACATCCTCAAAATGGATGTGCTGGGGCACGATGACCCGACCATGATCCGCATGCTGCAGGACCTCTCCGGGGTCGACCCGAAGAGTATCCCGATGGATGACCCCGGCGTGATGTCGCTGTTTTCCAGCCCCGACATATTAGGGGTGACCCCAGAGCAGATCAATTCGAAAACCGGGACGCTGGGCGTGCCGGAATTCGGGACGCGCTTTGTGCGGGGGATGCTCGAGGAGACGCACCCCAAGAAATTCTCCGAGCTGCTTCAGATCTCCGGCCTGTCCCACGGCACCGACGTGTGGCTGGGCAACGCCGAGGAGCTGATCCAAAACGGCACGGTGACGATCAAGGAAGTCATCGGTTGTCGTGACAACATCATGATGGATCTGATTCACTGGGGAATGGACGACTCTCTAGCGTTTAACATTATGGAGCACGTCAGAAAGGGCCGCGGGATCCCGGATGACTGGCAACAGGCCATGCGCGACAACCCGAAGGTGCCGGATTGGTACATCGATTCCTGCCTGAAGATCAAGTACATGTTCCCGAAGGCCCACGCGGCCGCGTACGATTTGATGGGGCTGCGCATCGCTTGGTTCAAGGTTTACTTCCCGCTGGTGTACTATGCGTCTTACTTCTCGGTGCGCGCCGAAGACTTCGACCTGGTGGCGATGAGCCACGGCAAGGAGGCCACCAAGGCCGCCATCAAGGCCATCACTGACCAGGGCAACGACGCCTCGGCGAAGGACAAGACGTTGCTGACGGTGCTGGAGCTGGCCAATGAGTGCCTGGAGCGCGGCTTCACCATTAAGATGGTCGACATTAACCAATCCGACGCGCATGATTTCCTGATCGTGGATGATCACACGCTGCTGGCGCCGTTCCGCGCCGTTCCGGGGTTAGGCGACAACGTGGCCAAGCAGATCGTTGCGGCCCGCGAGGAGAAGCCGTTCCTGTCCAAGGAAGACCTGGCGAACCGCGGTAAGGTCTCAAAGACCCTGATCGATTACATGACTGAAAATCATGTGCTCGACACGCTGCCTGATGAAAACCAGCTGTCACTGTTCGACTCGATGTTCTAGTCCCATGGGAGCCGCCGCGATTCACTGTTGCATTGGAAAGGGTTTTATGCTAGATTATCCATAGTAGTTAAATCCTTTGAGGAGGAGTGAGCAGAGATGCTCACTCCTTTTCTTAGGAGAGGTAACGGGGGCCGAATTGGCCGCCAGCACAACAACCTAAAAGGGGGGAAAGACTTGAGCACGGTTGTCGAGACAGTGAAACAAATCGTTGATCCGATCCTTGAAGCCAACCATTTCGACCTGAGCGATATCGAGTTTGTTAAGGAAGGCGGCAGCTGGTACTTGCGGGTCTACATTGATAAGCCGGGTGGCATCACGCTTAACGAGTGTGTGATGGTCTCAGAGGCCTTGTCCGAGAAATTGGACGCCATGGACCCTGATCCCATTCCGCAGGCCTACTTCTTGGAGGTTTCCTCACCAGGTGCCGAGCGGCCGCTGAAAACTGACCAGGACTTTAAAAACGCGGTTGGTGAATACATTCATATCTCCTTGTTCACGAAGCTCAACGGTAAGAAAGTGTTCGAAGGCACCTTGAAGGCGCTGGATGACGACACCCTGACCTTGGAGCTGAAGGATAAGGCGCGCAGGTTCGAGCAGGCATTCGATCGCCAGACGATCGCCAACGCCCGCCTGGCCATCGAATTTTAAGCGGCAATCCCGCTGGCAAAGGAAGGAACAACATGTCAAAGGAAATGATTGAAGCCCTTGACGCCCTCGAGACCGAAAAAGGCGTCAAAAAAGAAGTTGTGATTGAGGCGCTTGAAGACGCGCTGGCCTCGGCGTACAAGCGTAATTACGATCAGGCACAAAACGTCGACGTCGAGTTCGACAAGGACCAAGGCGACATCCACGTGTACGCGGTCAAGGAAGTCACTGAGGAAGTGTTCGACTCTCGGCTGGAAGTCAGTCTGAAGGACGCGTTGGCCATCAACAAGGCTTACGAGGTCGGTGACAAGATCAAGTTCGAAGTCACCCAGAAAGACTTTGGCCGCATTGCGGCGCAAACCGCTAAGCAGGTCATTATGCAGCGGGTGCGCGAGGCCGAGCGCGGCATTATCTACGATGAGTACTCGCAGTACGAAAACGAGATCATGACTGGCGAAGTTGAGCGGCGCGATAACAAATTCATTTACGTGAACTTGGGTAAAATCGAGGCCGTGCTGGGCCGCGGCGATCAGATGCCGAACGAGCAGTACGAGCCCCACGATCGCATCAAGGTGTTCGTGTCCAAGGTTGAAAACTCAAGCAAGGGCCCGCAGGTCTTTGTTTCCCGCACCAACCCTGGGCTGGTCAAGCGCCTGTTTGAACAGGAAGTGCCAGAAATTTTCGACGGCACGGTGGAAATCGCCGGAATCGCGCGTGAGGCTGGCGATCGCACCAAGATCGCCGTGCGCTCGACGAACCCGTCTGTCGATCCGGTCGGCACCACGGTTGGCCCTCGCGGTGCCCGCGTTCAGGCCGTGGTCAATGAGTTGTCCGGCGAGAACATGGATGTCGTGCAGTACGAGGAAGACCCGGTGGATTACATCGCCAACGCCTTGAACCCGGCGCAGGTCATCGCCGTTCAATTCAACGATGAAGACAACGACCGGTCCTGCACGGTCATCGTGCCCGACTACCAGCTGTCTTTGGCCATCGGCAAGAAAGGGCAAAATGCCCGGCTTGCCGCCAAGCTCACCGGTTACAAGATCGACATCAAGGCCGAATCTGACGTTGAATTTGTCGATGATGACGAGCTTGAGGAAAACGACGAGCAAATCGAAGAGACCCAGGCGGATCAGTCTGGTGCTGACGCGCCGGCTGAAGACGAGGCGGCCGCTGCGCCAGCACCTGAGGACTCAGATGCAAAAGCCGCAGACGACGCGGCCGAAACCAAGTAGGAGGCAGCCATGAAAAAGCGCAAGATCCCGATGCGCAAGGACCTGCTGTCGGGAGAGATGTTTCCGAAAAAGTCCCTAGTGCGCATCGTACGGCAAGCGGATCAAACCGTTGCCATCGATCCCACCGGTAAAGCTCAGGGCCGCGGCGCGTACGTGGCTCTGGATCCTGCGGCCGTCAAGAAGGCCCAAAGCAAACACATCATCGAAAAGGCGTTTGACGTCAAAGTGGCCGATAGTTTTTACGATGAGTTGTACGCCTACGTCGACCACCAGAAGGCTCGCCAAGAGCTGTTCGGCGACCAGGCATGAACAAGCAGCAAGCGCTAAACTTGCTGGGGCTGGCGCAACGGGCCAACCGGCTAACGGCCGGTGAAGGCTTTGTGCTGGCGGCGATTCGGGACCAAAGTGCCAAGCTGGTCCTCGTCGCCTCTGACGCCTCAGCGAACACCAGAAAAAAGTTTTCCGATAAAGGCAGCTTCTACCAGGTCCCAGTCAACTTAACCTTGACGAGCCTGGAGCTGAGTTCTGCGATCGGCCGTAAGCGGTCCGTGATTGCGGTGCAAGATCGCGGCTTTGCAGAGAAGCTGGTCAAGCTGCTCACCTAATGAATAGACAGGGAGCGTGAAGAAATGGGCAAACAACGAGTTTATGAATTTGCCAAAACGCTCGGCATCCCGAGTAAAACCGTGATCGACGCGGCCAAAGCTCAGGGCATCGAGCTCAAGAACCACATGTCAACGTTGGACGATCAGCAGGAAGCTGCTTTGAAGTCCGCGCTGAAGGGCCAGTCCGCCAAGGCGGCAAAACCTGCCGCAAAGGCGAAAGCCGAGGCTAAGCCGGCAGCCAAGACGCCAGCGGCCAAGCCGGCCGCAAAGCCTGCAGCTAAAGCTGAGGCCAAGCCTGAAGCCAGCGCTGAATCTAAGCCAACTGCCAAGCCAGCAGCGGGCGCTAAGCCAGCCGCTGATCAGTCAGCAGAAGCCAAGAAGGTGCCAGGGACTCACCACATGCCGCAAAAGACGGCAGATGGCAAGACCCTGATCTCCAAGTCTGCGATTCGCCGGCCGCACAACACCCAGGCTAACGCCCGCGGTGGCCGGTTCAACCGCAACGACAACCGGGGCGGCCAAGGGCAACCGGCCGGCCAGCAGGCTGCTGGCAATCGCGGCGGCAACCGGTCGAATGAGAGTCGCGGCGGTTACAACAATAATCGTTCGACTGATAACCGCAACGATAACCGGCGCAGCGGCAACAACCGCAACGATAACCGGCGCGGCGGCGATCGCTTCTTGAACCAAACCAGCGCCAGTCCGATGCCGCGTGCCGGTCGCCGGACTCAGGCCAATGGGAATCCGCGGCCAGTGGCTGGCAACGACGAGAAGTTCATCAAGCAGCTGGAAGAAAAGCGCCAGCAGGATAAGGCGAAAGCTGCAGCCAAGCGCGAAACCGAAAAGGCGCTCGAAAAAGTCGCCGAGGAAAAGCCAATCGCGGCCGCCTATACGGCCCCAGTGCCGCCTGCCGCTGAAAAGCCGGCAAAGCCAAATGACAATCGGCGCACTGCGGATCACAGCAGCAACGACAATCGCGGCCGCAACAACTTCCGCAACAGCCGCGGCGGTTACAACAATAACCGCGGCGGATTTGGTAACTCGAATCGGCGCAACAAGAAGAACAAGCGCAGACAGCAGACGCAACCCAAGAAAGAAATGCCACAGCGCAAGGAGCGGCCATTGCCAGAAAAACTCATCTACACTGTTGGAATGAACGCCCAGGATCTGGGCAAGATCCTGCACCGCGAGCCAGCCGAGATCATCAAGAAGCTGTTCATGTTGGGTGTGATGGTTAACCAAAACCAGAGCCTCGACAAGGACACCATCGAACTGGTCGCGACCGATTACGGCATTGACGCTGAACAAAAGGTTGAGGAAGATATTACCGACCTCGACAAGATGTACAACGCCGAAGTCACCAACAAGGACACCCAGACGCCGCGGCCACCAGTGGTCACCATCATGGGCCACGTTGACCATGGTAAAACCACCTTGCTTGATCGTTTGCGTCACACCCATGTGACCGAAGGCGAAGCAGGCGGGATCACGCAGCACATCGGGGCTTACCAAGTGAAGCTCAAGGATCGTCTGATCACGTTCCTGGACACCCCAGGGCACGCGGCCTTCACCAACATGCGGGCGCGTGGCGCGGATATCACCGATATCATCGTGCTGGTCGTGGCGGCCGATGATGGGGTCATGCCTCAGACCATCGAAGCCATTAATCACGCCAAGGCGGCGAACGCGCCGATGATCGTTGCCATCAACAAGATCGATAAGCCGGGTGCAAATCCGCAGCGCGTCACCGAAGAGCTGATGAAGTACGATCTGGTCCCTGAAGACTACGGTGGTGACACCATCTTCGTCAACATTTCCGCCAAGTTCGGCAAGAACATCGACGAGCTGCTGGAAATGATTTTGCTGGAAGCGGACGTACTGGAGCTCAAGGCTAACCCTGACCAAAAGGCCATCGGGACCGTTATTGAAGCTCGCCTGGACAAAGGACGTGGCCCTGTTGCTACGGTGCTGGTCCAGGAAGGTACCCTGCACGTCGGCGACCCGATCGTCGTCGGCCACACCTTTGGCCGCGTGCGGACCATGACCAACGATCATGGCCGCCACGTCAAGGATGCTGTGCCAGCGATGCCAGTTGAGATCACCGGTTTGAACGACGTGCCGCAGTCTGCGGACAAGTTTGTCGTCTTTGACGATGAAAAAACCGCCCGCGCGGCCGGCGAAAAGCGGGCCCAACAGGCACAAGAACAGGAACGTCAACAGACGCATCACGTCACCCTCGACAACCTGTTTGAAACCATGAAGGAAGGCCAACTCAAAGAAGTTGACATCATCATCAAGGCGGATGTGCAGGGTTCGGTCGAAGCGCTGGCCGGCAGCTTGAAGAAGATCGAGGTCAAGGGCGTCCGGGTGAACATCATTCACCAAGCCGTTGGGGCGATCAACGAAAGTGATGTCACCTTGGCTTCCGCTTCCAACGCGGTCATCATTGGCTTCAACGTGCGGCCAACGCCGCAAGCGAAGGCTCAGGCCGATGCCGATGATGTGGATATCCGCTTGCACCGCGTCATCTACAAGGCCATCGAGGAAGTCGAGTCTGCGATGAAGGGGATGCTGGAGCCGACTTACGAAGAGAAGGTCACCGGCAACATCACCGTGCGCGAGACCATTCCGGTGTCCAAGATTGGGACGGTGGTCGGCGGCTACGTCGACAGCGGCTTCATTCGCCGCGACTCCAAGGTCCGCCTGATCCGCGACGGCATCGTGAAGTACGAAGGCGAACTGGGCTCCTTGCGCCGGTTCAAGGATGACGTGAAGGAAGTCCGTCAGGGCTTTGAACTCGGTTTGACCATCGATGGTTACAACGACATCAAGGTCGATGATCAGATCGAGGCGTACACGATGGAAGAGGTTCCGGTCAAGTAACCTCAGGCCATCTGAAGAGGCACACATGAAACATCGCATAGGCCGCGTGGAGACCCAGATCCAGCGTGAAATCGATGACATTTTGTTAAAAGATGTCAACGACCCGCGGGTTCGGGCAGTCACGATCACCGGCGTGAAGTTGACTGGCGACCTCCAAGAGGCCACCGTCTACTTCAGCATTTTATCTGACGATCCCAAGGCGCTCGCAGACGCCCAAACTGGCCTGGATAAGGCCAAAGGGCTCATTCGCAGTGAGGTCGGTCAGCGCATTAAGCTCTTCAAGGTGCCGACCTTGACGTTCAAGCAGGATACGTCGGTTCAATACGGCGCGCACATTGACGAGCTGCTCAACGAAGTGAAACACGAAGGCCTCGAGTAAAGGCTGTGCGGCCCACCAGCGATGGTGGGCCGTTTTTTTGCAAGGTGTGTAGGGGTCGCGGTTTTAGCCCGATGATTAGCCGCTACGCATGTCAGACTGGACGCCGTAAACGGCAACAGTCTGATCATAGCCCGAGGCATTGCCGCCGTTGTTTGGCGGCGAGGCATCGGGCGTAGCTAATCATTCGGGCGTTGCGACCCCGGAGCCCAATTATGGTTGAACCCAAGCTGGCTTACACTGCGGGTGCAACGGTGCCAGAGGAAATGTATAATAGTAAAAATAAGGCGGTGGCGACGTGAGTCTGATTGAGAAATTGTACTTACCCTTTTTTGAAGCGAGTGACTGGCACCAGGCGGTGATGACTACCCAGGGCTGGGTCACAATCTTAACGCTGGCGCTGCTGGAATGCTTGCTGTCAGTGGATAACGCGGTCGTGCTGGCCGCGCAGACCAAGTCGTTGCCAGACAAAAAAGACCAGCACCACGCGCTGATTTACGGCATGTGGGGGGCGTATCTGTTCCGGTTCATCGCGATCGGCCTGGGCACGTACCTCATGAACTTCTGGGGCATCAAAGCGCTAGGGGCGGCATACTTGGTGTGGATGTCGCTGCATTTCTTCTACGAGCAACGCCACCCCAAGGACGGGCCGCAGCCAAAGACCCTAGCCAAGCCGAAGCAGACGCATTTTTGGCGCACTGTGGCTTCAATTGAGGCGCTCGATATTGTGTTTTCCGTCGATTCGATCCTGGCCGCGCTGGCCATCGACAATAATCCGGTGATTGTGCTGATTGGCGGGTGCCTAGGAATTTTGGCGATGCGGTTTGTCGCCCAGATCATCACCGACTTCATCACTAAGGTGCCCGAGCTGGAAGTGATGGCTTACGCGCTGATTTTCATCATTGCAGTAAAGTTGGCGCTCAGTCTGCCGCAAATTGGCATTGAGGTGCCGAACTGGGCCTTTTCGCTGATCGTGGTGTTGGCCTTCCTGATCACCTGGCTGGTTCACCAGCGGCGCACGGCCCACGGCCAACAGCAGAAGCGAGGTTTTTGACATGGATGGGATTTTACCAGTATACAAGCCGTCGGGTATGACTTCGGCCGATGTGGTCAGCAAACTCCGCTACTTGTTGCAAATGAAAAAAGTGGGCCATTCGGGCACACTTGACCCCAGCGTCGATGGCGTGCTGCCAATCGCGCTGGGGGCGGCGACGAAGGCCGTGCCGGCGCTGATGGCGCTGGGCAAAACCTACACGGGCAAAGCGACGCTCGGCTTTGCGACGGAAACTGAGGACCTCGACGGGGCTGAGGTGTCCCGCGTGACCTTAACGGCCCCGTTTACCGATGCGCAGATCGATGCCGCGCTGTTAACGTTGACCGGCGAGATCACGCAAACGCCGCCAATGTACTCGGCGGTCAAGGTCAACGGGCGCAAGCTTTATCAGTACGCTAGAAACGGCGAAACCGTCGAGCGGCCGACTCGCCAAGTTCACGTTTACGAATTTAAGCGGACTGCGCCCAGCACGTTTGATGCGGCAAGGGGGACGCAGGACTTCACGTTTGAAGCCAAAGTCTCAAAGGGGACGTACATTCGCACCCTTGCGGTGGATGCCGGCCGGGCGCTGAAGGTGCCGGCCGTGATGGCGCAGCTGACGCGCACGCAAAGCGGGGGGTTCAAGCTCAGCGACACGCTTGATTTACGTCAGTTGACGCGCGACACCGCCCCGGCAGCTGCGGTCGCTCATTTGCGGCCCATCGAATTCGCTTTTCCGGACCTGCCGCTGATGGCGCTTTCGGCCAGCCAGTGGGACGCGGTCAAAAATGGGCGCGGCTTGCCGCTAGGCACTGCCGCGACTGATGAAATCGGCCTGACGTACCAAGGCGTCTTTAAGGCGCTGTACCGCAAAGAGGCGGCCGAGTTTCGGCCTGCCATGATGTTCTTGGCTAATGCCGGCATTGGCCAAGGTTGATGAGGAGATAATTATGCAAGTGATCGATATTCACCCGCCGCTTGCGGCGGCAGCAGTTCCCAGCCAGCCCATCGTGCTGGCGTTGGGGTTTTTCGACGGCGTTCACCTGGGCCATCAGGCGGTGATTGGCCGCGCGCGGGCAGAGGCTGACAAACGCGGCCTGAAGCTTGCAGTCATGACGTTTGATGTGCATCCGGCGGTGATTTACCGCGGTGTGCCGGCCAGCTCGGTCAAATACCTGTCCCCGCGGCCGCGGAAGAGTGAACTGATGGCGCATTTTGGCGTCGATCTGCTGTACTTCATCCACTTTACCCCGGCGTTTTCAAAACTTTCGCCCCAGGCCTTTGTCGACCAGTACCTCGTTGTCCTGAATGCCGCGGTCGTGGTCGCTGGCTTCGACTACACGTACGGCAAACGCGATATCGCCAACATGAAGACACTGCCGCAGTACGCTCAGGAGCGGTTTGAAATCATTACGGTGCCCAAGACGGTTGATGCCGGGGAAAAGGTTTCCTCGACGCGGATTCGCGAGGCGCTAGACCTTGGCGATGTGGATCTGGCAAACCACTTGCTGGGTTATCGCTATCAAACAAGCGGCACGGTGGTGCACGGCGAGGCGCGCGGCCGCACGATTGGCTACCCGACCGCAAACGTCCAGGCACCGGCCGAAGAGCGCATCCCCGGCATTGCCGTGTACACGGTGCGCCTGCAGGTCAACGGCCAGTGGTACCCGGGGATGGCGTCGGTCGGGCGCAACATCACCTTTGGTCCGGGGCGCCCGGTGACGGTGGAGGTCAACCTGTTTGATTTCCACCAGGATATTTATGATGCGCCGGTGCGCGTCGAGTGGATGCACCGCTTGCGCGGGGACATGATGTTTGATTCAGCGGCGGGGCTGGTTGCCCAGCTTGCCCAGGACGAAAAGGACGCCAAGGCGTTTTTGAAAGGGCTGACGGATTGATGGCTGGGGCTTATGTGCATATTCCCTTCTGCTCTCACATTTGTTACTACTGCAATTTCAACAAGGTCTTCATCGAAGGTCAGCCGGTTGACGATTACGTCGACATGCTGATTCGCGAGATGCACCTGGTGATGGCCAGTCATCCCGATGAAAAAATCGAAACCGTGTACGTTGGCGGCGGCACGCCGACCACGCTGACGCCGGTGCAGCTGGAGCGCTTGATTTCCGGCATTCGCCGCGAGCTGCATTTCGACCACGGCGAGTTCACCTTCGAAGCGAACCCCAACGATTTGCTCGAAAAGGATAAGCTGCGCGCGCTGCATGAAAATGGGGTCAACCGCCTGTCAATTGGGGTGCAGTCGTTTAACGACGCCATTTTAAAGGCGATTGGGCGCACGCACCGGGTCGCCGATGTCTACCAGGCGATCGCCAATGCGCGGGCAGTGGGCTTTGAGAATATTTCCATCGACCTGATTTTTCGGCTGCCCAAGCAGACGCGCGAGGACTTTTTGGCGAGCCTGCACAAAGCCTTGGCACTTGATCTGCCGCATTATTCGACGTATTCCCTGATCTTGGAAAAAAAGACGATTTTCTATAACCTGATGCGCTCCGGGCGGCTGCAGCTGCCGAATCAGGACGCGGAAGCCGACATGTACCAGGACGCGATCGACCTGATGGAAAGCACCGGGCGCCATCAGTACGAGATTTCTAATTTTGCCAAAACCGGTTACCAGTGCCAGCACAACTTGCTGTACTGGCGCAACGAGCATTACTTCGGCTTTGGCGCCGGGGCGTTTGGCTACGTCGGCCGCGATCGGTACCACAATTTCGGGCCGATCAAGCAGTACCTGGACCCGCTCCACAACCACAAAGTGCCGGTGATCGAACATCACCTGGTGCCGCTGGAAGAGCAAATCGAAGAAGAGATGTTCCTCGGGCTGCGAACCCGGGAAGGGGTGTCTCAGAAACGGTTTGCAAAGCGCTACCACATGACCATCAATGAGGTGTACGGGCAGCTGTTGAAGGACCTGAGCGACCAGCAGCTGGTCACGGTTGATGGGGATGCCGTGCGCCTGACAAACCAGGGGCAGTTTCTCGGCAACGAAGTCTTTCAGCAGTTTTTGCTCGATGACCCACTGATTTGACCCCGCGTACTTGCGCCTATTTTCAGAAAAACACACGTCGGTCTCAGTCCTGGGGCCGATTTTTTCGTGAAAACGGCGAAATTAGCAGACTGAGGTTGACTTTGCTAACGGCCATTGGTATATTAAGTATTGTACTTAGCACTCAAATGGTTTCAGTGCTAAAAGAAGGTGGGATTATGTTGACGAAACGCCAACTACTCGTCTTGAAACAGATCATCCGCTCCTACACCGAAACCGGCCAGCCAGTCGGTTCCAAAGCGTTGATGGCGCAGTTGCCGGTGCATGTCAGTTCGGCAACGATCCGCAACGACATGGCGGCGCTGGAAGACGAGGGTCTGATCAGAAAGACGCATAGCAGTTCTGGCCGCGTCCCATCGACTAAGGGTTACCGTTTCTACTTGGACAACCTCGTCGAGCCAGCCGCGGTCACGCCCAACGAGATTGCTGCGATTCAGCAAGGCTTCGGGGGGCATTTTTACAAGATCGATGAAATTGTCGCCCAAAGTGCGCGCATTTTGTCGAACCTCACAAATTACACCGCAATCACCTTGGGGCCTGAGGTCACCAACTTAAAACTCACTGGGTTTCGGTTGGTGCCGCTGGGCAATCATCAGGTGATGGCGATTTTGGTCACGAGCAATGGCAACGTTGAAAGTCAGCTGTTCACGCTGCCCCCGGAAGTCGGCTCTGACGAAGTGGAGAAGGCCATTCGCATCATCAACGATGAGCTGGTCGGCTTATCGCTCGGCGAAGTCGCCCAAAAGCTTCAATCAGAAGTGCCGGGGTTGCTATTCAAGTACATGACCAGCCCGGACGGGTTCCTGGACCTCTTCGGCAACGTGCTCCGCAAGGCGGCTGAGGAACGCTTCTATGTGGGCGGGCGTCTGAATCTCATGGATTACCTGGGCGACTCGGATGTGGATCAGCTCAAGCGGCTGTTAGCCATGATGGATAATGATCAAGGCAGCCAGCGCCAGGCGTTCAATACGTTGCTTGGCCCGCTTCATGATTCCCATATCAAGGTCAAGCTGGGCTCGGAGCTGACGCCGGATGTGCTTGAGAATCTGAGCCTATTGACCGCGAACTACTCAGTCGGCGAACACGGGACTGGGATGATTGCCCTGATCGGGCCGACCCAGATGCCGTACTCGAAGATGATCGGTTTGCTCGATGCCTTCCGCGAAGAACTCGCAAAACGGCTGACCGATTACTACAATCATTTTGATCAGTGACAGGAGGCATGAATTTGACAGACAAGCAAACCAAGAAGACGCAAACCGCCAAGCAAACTGCGGCAAAGGCTGAACCAAAGCCTGAGGCCAAACCAAAAGCGGCCAAGCAGCAACCAAGTCTGCGGGATGAAATCGAGGAAGAGATGAAGGACGACCTCGAGGAAGAAGTCCAAGACTCCGGCGTGGATGTTGAAGCCCTGCAAAAGGACCGCGACGAGCTCGAGGATAAGTACCTGCGCGCCGCCGCCGAGATCAACAACATGAACAAACGCTTCAATAAGGAGCGCGAGGACATGGCCAAGTACGACGGGCAAAAGCTGGCCACTGCGGTGCTCCCAGTTCTGGATAACCTGGAGCGCGCGCTGGCCACCGAGGTCACGGACGATGCCGCGCAATCTTTGAAAAAGGGCGTCGAGATGGTGTACAGCCACCTCGATAACGCCCTCAAGGAGAACGGCGTGACGGAGATCACGGCGACCGGGAAGTTTGATCCGAACCTGCAGCAAGCCGTGCAAACCGTTCCGGCGGATAAGGATCACGCGAAGGATACCGTGGTTCAGGTCCTGCAAAAAGGCTACAAGCTCAAGGATCGGGTCCTGCGTCCAGCGATGGTCGTCGTTGCAAATTAGTTAATCAAAACTGTTAAAAGAAGGGATTTTACTATGAGTAAAGTTATTGGGATCGACTTAGGGACTACCAACTCCGCGGTCGCCGTGCTCGAAGGCGGCCAGCCAAAGATCATCACCAACCCGGAAGGCAACCGCACCACACCGTCTGTCGTTGCGTTTAAAGACGGCGAGATTCAAGTCGGCGAAGTTGCCAAGCGGCAGGCCATCACCAACCCAGACACCATCACTTCGATCAAGCGTCACATGGGCGAGGCCGGCTACAAGGTTAAGGTCGGTGACAAGGAATACACCCCGCAGGAAATTTCTGCGATGATCCTGCAGTACATCAAGAAGTTCTCTGAAGATTACTTGGGCGAAGAAGTGACCGACGCGGTCATCACGGTACCGGCTTACTTCAACGATTCGCAGCGTCAGGCGACTAAAGATGCCGGCAAGATCGCGGGTCTGAACGTTTCTCGCATCGTCAACGAACCAACTGCGTCCGCCCTGGCTTATGGCCTGGACAAAGGCGACAAGGACGAAAAGGTCCTGGTTTACGACCTCGGCGGTGGGACGTTTGATGTCTCCATCCTGCAACTCGGCGACGGCGTGTTTGAAGTGCTGTCGACGAACGGGGATACGCACCTGGGCGGTGATGATTTTGATAACAAGATCATCGACTGGCTGGTCAGCGAGTTCAAGAAGGATAACAACATCGACTTGTCCAAGGACAAGATGGCGATGCAGCGTCTGAAGGATGCCGCTGAAAAGGCGAAGAAGGATCTGTCTGGCGTTTCCCAGACGCAAATCTCCCTGCCGTTCATTTCTGCCGGTGCCAATGGCCCGCTGCACTTGGAGCGGACACTGACGCGTGCCCAGTTTGACCAAATGACCGCCGACCTGGTTGCCAAGACCAAGGTCCCAGTGGATAACGCGATGAAGGATGCTGGCTTGTCCAACTCAGACATCGACAAGGTCATCCTCAATGGTGGGTCGACCCGGATTCCGGCCGTTCAAGACGCGGTCAAAGAGTGGACCGGCAAGGAACCAGACCACAGCATCAACCCTGACGAAGCCGTTGCCCTTGGCGCTGCCATTCAGGGTGGGGTCATTTCCGGTGACGTCAAAGACGTTGTCCTGCTCGATGTCACCCCATTGTCTCTGGGAATCGAAACGATGGGCGGCGTGTTCACCAAGCTGATCGACCGCAACACCACGATTCCAACCTCCAAGAGCCAGGTCTTCTCGACTGCGGCTGACAACCAGCCGGCCGTTGACATTCATGTCCTGCAAGGCGAGCGGCCGATGGCTGCGGACAACAAGACGCTTGGCCGCTTCCAGCTGACTGACATTCCGGCGGCCCCACGGGGCGTTCCTCAGATCGAAGTCAAATTCGACATCGACAAGAACGGCATCGTGCAGGTTTCCGCGAAGGATCTTGGCACTGGCAAATCTCAGAACATCACGATCAAGAGTTCGTCAGGCCTGTCGGACGAAGAAATCGATCGCATGATGAAGGAAGCCAAGGAAAACGAGGAAGCCGACAAGAAGCGCAAGGAAGAAGTCGACCTCAAGAACGATGTTGACCAGCTGATCTTCCAGACCGACAAAACCCTGAAGGATCTTAAGGGCAAAGTCTCCGACGATGAGATCAAGAAGGCGCAGGACGCAGAAGACGCCCTCAAGAAGGCCCAGCAAGAAAACAACATCGAAGACATGAAGACCAAGCGCGACGACTTGAACAAGATCGTGCAGGATCTGACCGTCAAGCTGTACGAGCAGGCGCAAAAAGAGCAGCAGGCTAAGGGCGGCTCTGATGCCCAGGGCAGCGGCGCAACCGGCACCGCTGACAAGGGCGACGACGGCAAGACCTTCGATGGCGAGTACAAGGACGTCAACGACGACAAGAAGTAACCGTCTGTCCGTGTGAAAAGCCAAGGCCAACTGGCTTTGGCTTTTTGTTTGGTGAGGCAGTTTTGCGCGCCTTGCCCAAAATATGGTATCCTGAATAAGCTTTTTTGGGCGCGAGCACCCAATTCAAGGAGGCAACAATGGCAGACAAGGATTATTACGAAACACTCGGTGTCGCCCGGGATGCCAGCGATGACGAAATCAGGAAGGCCTTTCGACAGCTTTCCAAAAAGTACCATCCCGACATCAACCACGCGCCGGGTGCTGAGCAAAAATTCAAGGAAATCAACGAAGCGTACCAGGTCCTGTCCGACCCGCAAAAGCGTGCGGCGTATGACCAGTACGGCTCAGCCGACGGGGCCCAGGGCGGGTTTGGCGGTCAGGGCTTTGGTGGTCAAGGCTTCTCCAATTTTGGTGGCGGCAGTGCCCAAGGCTTTGGCGGGTTTGACGACATCTTCAGCCAGTTCTTTGGCGGCGGGCAAGGCGGCGGCCAAAGTGCCAATGCCCCGCGCCAAGGCGCCGATTTGCAGTACCGCATGGACTTGACCTTTGAAGAGGCGGTGTTCGGCAAGGACACCAAGATCTCTTACGATCGCGAAGCCGTGTGTCACACCTGCAACGGCTCGGGTGCGAAGCCTGGGACGAGTCCAGTGACCTGCTCGAAGTGTCACGGCTCTGGCTACATCCAGGTTCAGCGCAACACGCCGCTCGGGGCCATGATGACGCGCGAAGTCTGCGACGTCTGCCACGGCACCGGCAAGGAAATCAAGGAGAAGTGCCCAACGTGCGGCGGTACTGGTCACGAGAAGCAGCGTCACACCATCGACGTCAAGATCCCTGGCGGGGTTGAGGACGGCCAGCAGATCCGTGAGCGCGGCGCCGGCGAGGCCGGCACCAACAACGGCCCTTATGGGGACTTGTTTATCGTGTTCCGAGTCGCCCCAAGCGACAAGTTCCAGCGCGACGGCACGACGATTTATTACAAGCTGCCGATCAGCTTTGCGCAGGCCGCACTTGGCGATACGATCAAGGTCGACACCGTGCATGGGCCAGTGGAGCTGAAGATTCCAGCCGGCACGCAAACCGAAAGCAAGTTCCGGCTGCGCGGCAAAGGGGCGCCCAACCCGAACCGGCCAAACGCCGGCTTTGGCGATCAGATGGTCACGGTAACGGTCAAGACGCCAAAGGGCTTGAACCAGAAGCAAAAGGACGCCTTGATGGCCTTTGCCGCTGCCAGCGGCGAGGACGTCACCCCGCATGAAGGGTCGCTGTTTGACCGGGTCAAGGACGCCTTCAAAAATAAGTAACAAGGCTGAAACCGCTCGTGATGGGCGGTTTCTTTTTGGGCTCTTCGTCAAGTGAAGTTGAACATAATTTATGAGAGTATCTAGACCTTAATTGGTCTAGGTACTCTTTTTTTAAGCCGCCAGGTTGTGGGCTTTGGGGTTAAACCAGACACGCTCAAGGAAAATAC